>JAZSDA010000002.1:0-12931 GCA_045530955.1 Candidatus Gastranaerophilaceae bacterium | reverse complement strand
CCAACTGAAAGAACTGGTTATATGGTTCCAGCAGATTCAACAAAAAACAATTTACCACAAAATATGACCACAGACGAAGTCACTAAATGGTTTAAAGAAACAGTTGAAAAACATAGAAACAATAAAACCAATAACGAATCTAAGCCAGATACAATTAATTACCCAAATGGACATTATGAAAAGATTAATGGTGAATGGCAAAAAGTAACCCAAAAAATATTTATACCAGCTGACACTCCAGAAAAAAAACATGATCTTTATGAAAAATGGCTAAATAGTATTAAAAAATAAACCTTCGATCTACAGAAGCTCTCACCCATTTAAAATCGTAAAAAAAAGAGGCTTGAACTTATGTTCAGCCTCTTTTTTATGGGACCAGAGGGATTCGAACCCACGACCAAGGGATTATGAGTCCCCTGCGCTACCGCTGCGCCATAGTCCCGTGTAGTTCAAGGATATCATCAAATATGGAAAAAATCAAGTGAACTAAACAGTTAAAATATCCTTTTCCATAATTTTTGATGATGAACTTTTTGAAGTTTTTGACGGTAATACAACACAATCAGACAATTCTGTACCTGTTTTAATGTCAGCTCCGTCTAATACTACACAATTTTCTAATTTAATATATTCACCAAGTTTGCAATTAGCACCCACTACATTATTACCAACAAATCTTACAGTTGCCGGAATTTTTGTAGTGTCAGAAATGTAACTACCCAAATTTGTTTCGATAACTTTTGAGTGCTCAATTTTACAAACGCCATTAAACACATCTTGGATTGACTGTTTATATTGTCCAATTGTACCGATATCGTTCCAATAGCCATTTACTTCAAATGTGTTTATTTGCCCCTCAGCCAATAACTTAGGGAAAACATTTTTCGCAAAATCATAAAAAGTATTTTCAGGAATATAATCAAAAATTTTGTAATTAAAAATATAAATACCTGTATTTATCAAATTACTTTTAGCTTCTTCAATAGGCGGTTTTTCCTGAAACTCAGTAATATAACCTTTTTCATCAGTTACAACCACCCCAAAATGAGAAACCAATTCGTGAGGAACTTGTTTTACTCCAATTGTTGCAATAGCACCTGACTTTTTATGAATTTCAATACCCTGTTTAATATCTGCGGTAGTCAAAACATCACCAGACATTACAACAAAATCTTCCCCCTCATCAAAGAAGAATTGGCATTTTTTCACGCCACCTGCAGTTCCTGAAAGTTCAGTTTCTTTAATATGGCTAAACTTTATACCCAAATCATTATTGCTATATCTATCAATAATTTGATTTGCTAAATAATAAGTATTTGAAATAACTTCATCAACACCAATAGAATGTAATTGCGATAAAATAATATCCATCAATGGTCTATTCATCACTGGAATTAATGGTTTTGGGAACAACAAAGTTATCGGTTCTAAACGAGAACCCATACCTGCAGCCATCACCATTGCTTTAATTTTTTGTTTCATCATAAATCCCTTTTGTACAATTGTACTACCAAGGATAAATTTTATCAATAGTCCAATCTGACACCTTAATCAAGGCAGAACAAGCTGCACCAACCCCTACACCTGAAGGGCTAGGCACTGCATTAAAGTTACATCCGTCATCTAATCCGCCGCCAAACAAATCAATATATGAATACACATCATGCGGAATACCACATCTGTCGAAACCACCAAAATGTAATCCATCTTTTACGTAATAATTTTTATAGATTTCATCAGCACAAATTTTCGGTCTTTGTAAATTGTTATAAATATAGAAAACAAAAATATCACGACCCAACCTGTTATCACCAAGTTTACCGTCAACATCAACAACTAAAGTTATCAAATTATTAATATTTTTACTAAAGCCAAGGACAGTTCCACCTTTTATCACAACACTATATGTAATAACATCATTATAATAATTACCTGCAAGATCACTATATTGAACTTCATTCCAGCAATCATCCTGATTGTCTTTACAATATTTTTCTACGGGCATCTGTGATACAAAGTAATTTTGAGCAAAAACATCAATCGGTAATGACGTATCAAACTCATCCATATTAGTCATTGAACTGAGAAAAGCTCTACGACTTGAGTCAATCAATTGTGTATAAATTGTTTTAAGCTTTGTTATAGCAATCTTTTGCTTAACTGAATTGTAAAACGGAACAGCGATAAGAGCAAACAACACCAAGACCACAATACCCATAATCAAAACAGTTTGAGCCTGGGTTATCGCATCTAATTTTCTAAAACGCTTAAACAATAATTTGCTCCGAATCTTCTTTACTTACTTAGTATCTCAATTATTTGCTCTTTTGTCAAATTTGGATTAATTTCTTTAATAGTTGTTATCTCATCCGCACTAACAGGTTCCCCAAATACCGTTTCTAAAAGGGCTTTGTCATAATCATACAAAATCCCGCCATGTTGCAAAATATAACCATTTTTTCTAAACTGAGCAGACCCAATTAATTTTTTGTTGTTGTAACATAAATCTGCACCAGTCGAAATCAACATACAATAATCAAACGCAGTATTTACAGGTTTCTTTCCACCAAAATCCAACTCAATACCAAGTTGTTTGAATTTATCAATCAAAATTTGGCAAATCTCTTTGTAGGAAGAAACAACATGTTCCCCATGCTCCAAATAAGAAATCGGACAGATAAAGCTATATGTAATTTCATCAGCATGAAGTAATGCTCTTCCGCCTGTTAAACGCCTTACAACATCAATATTATGGCTTTTTAAGAAATCTCTATCCAAAAAACTTTCATCCTGATTTCTCCCCAAAGAAACACAAGCAGGCTCCCAAGCATAAAGTCTAAAAATAGGTTCTTGTAAGTTTTCAGCAATTGCCTGTTCTAACAATTCTGCGTCTATATCCATATTTTTTTGACCGTCATAAGTCGCAAAAGGTACAAATTTCATATCATCTTCTCCTAGTACATATATTCAGAATGGATTGAATAACCATCACGGGTTAAATCAGGTGTTCTAATTTCGTCTAATGGTAACAAATTAAACTCATTATTCACTCTTTGTTGAACATTCTGAACAGGTCTTACTTCTTGATTTTGAGCAGTTTCAGAACTTTGTTGAATTTCTCTGCCATTTATATTGAAATTAAATCTTGATTTTGCAGTTTGCTTATCTTCACCGTGCAAAAATATCAAATTCTTAGTCGATTTTGGATCAACTTTTTCTTTTTTAGGTTTTTCTTCAGTGTTGTTTTTTTCTTTTTTAAATTTACTTAAAAAAGATTTTTTAGTTGGAGTTTCCTCAATTTCAGCCGCCAAACCTGTCATTCCATCATACATTGGATCTCCAAAATATTTAATGCCACGTCTTTCAGCATCAGAAAAATCATACACATTATAACCGTTATCATCTAAAGTTTTTTCTATATCCGATAATGTTTCTTCGTAGCTTTTCACGGTTATAGGCTCTAAAGGTTGCAATTTTTCTTTCTTAATTTTCGGTTCAACAACTTTTTGAACTTCCTCTTTTTCGACTTTAACCTTTTCGGGCTTAACTTTAACAGGTTTAACTTTTTCAACCTTTTCTTTTTCAGGTTTGATTTTTTCTTGTTTTACTTTAACTTCTTTTTCAGGCTTTGCAACTTCTTCTTTCTGAGGTTTATCTTTCTTTTCCCAGAATTTTAACTTGTTAGATTTTTGAGAAGTTTCTTGTGAAACCTCTTCTGTAATATCTTCTACAATAACTTCCTTCGCCTCACGAATAACTGGTTCTTCTGCTTTTTGTTCTTGAATAGCTTCAACTACATTTTCAGTATAATTTTTTACACTCTCAACAGTTTGTTGGTATTCAGCTTCTTGAAGTTTTGCCTCTTCTGGTGATTGTTCTTTTGCTTGAGAAACAGTATTAGTTGTTTCGCCACGCTCTCTTGCAGCTAGTTCTGCTTCAAATTGCAAGAAAGTATCACGTCCGACAAATTGTTCCAAAGCTGCACGTTTTGAATAGAACTCAGATTTTGCGGTTCTTTGCTTGTCTAACGCTGTACGATAATAAGCATCCGTAATTACAACCAACTCCCTTGCTGCATTATTTTTTTGAGCAAGATCAAATTTACGTTTTCTATCCTCAACTAAATTATTCGCAAATTCTAATTGTTTTTTCGCACTCATATAATCGTAATACAAATCTACAGCTCTTTGTTGCAAATCCTCAACCTTACGAATAAGAATAATCATATCCGCATCATTTACACGTGTATATTTGTAATTTAAAGCCTTTGTGTCCTGAGACATAATACCGAAAATATTTCCACCAATAAGAGATGAACCTGCAATAAGAGGGCTTCCCATACTAGCACCAACAAGAGTTGACATACTTGCAATTGTTTTTAACACATTACGCAAAGATTTTTCATCAGGTTTATCCGCATCAGGATTTGCCAATTTGTATAATGCAAAATTTATTGTATCACTTTGAACTGCTGCACCTTGCCATAATAAAGACAAATCTGCCAACATGTCTTGTTCTTCATATTCTAACTCTTGGGCAACTTCCCTTGATAATCTTTTAATACTCAAATCAGCGTATGTTAAATCTGTCGGATTGGCATCTGCAACATCACTAATTTTAGAGTCTTTACCAATCTTTTTATTTTTTTCTTCAATAGCTTGAACGTATTGTCTTTCAGGCAATTCTGAAATCCCAACTCTATAAGCAGGAGCTTTTGGAAATTGAACATCAGATAAAACTTCCGCACCAAAAATTGGAAGTGAACTCAAGCCAAAAAATAAAGAGAAAAGAAGTAATTTATTTTTTAACATTGCTACCTCCAACCAAAGTTGTATCGTAATTATACTGATATAAGTTCAAATTATCTACAACCTTTTTACCTGCAAGACGTTGCAACTCCAAATGATATTTTTTTGCTAATTGCATATACTTAAACTCTTCAATTTCCATATCTTTGTATAGAGCTGAAGAAATTGCAATTTCTAAAAAATCCTCTTCATCCATAGCTTTTACATAATTTTTGCTATACAAAAGTTGTCTTGAGCGAACTTCTTTCAATTGAGAAAGTGCACTTTTATAGTTGTAATATGCATTAATAATTTTATCCTGAAGATTTTCCACTAAACCTGCCAATTCAATAAGTTCAGTATCAGTAAGCGGAATTTCTTGCGGAACATTTTTTCTGTTTAGTAAGTTATGAGCAATTCTACCTGCCGCATATGAACCTGACTGAACCATATAATCAGCACCAATCAAACAAGGTGCTAAAGCAGCCCCTGTTACAATTGCAGAAAGCGTTTTTGCCATCAAAGAAGAGTGAATACGTCTTTGGCTTTCAGGAGTGGAAAGTTTCTTTAAAGCAAAACCAATAACTTGATTATTTTCAACTGTTCCTTTCCAAAGATTTTCGATATCTTCCATATCTTTTTCTCTTTGAAGTTTGATAATCTCATCCATAATCTCTTTATCACTAATCACAAGAGATTCTTTATCTTTATAATCAACTTTTGGAAGTTCAATTTTTGCCTGTTCAACAACACCCAATTGGATTTCTTCACCTTCATTTGCAAAGGCTGGTGTCCCAATTACAACTCCCATTATCCCTAATAAAATTAATAGCTTTCTCATAATTAATTTATAACACAAGCACGATAATAAATCCATTGATTGATTAATGTTTACATCTTTTGGAGGTTCAACAGGGCATGAAAAAATCTTAGAATGGTTAAAGAAGAGGACAGAAGAGTTGAGTAGTGAAAATACAAAATCCCGTTATATGAGTACCCCTGTTCTAAGTAAGAAATTACAAGAAAACTTGCTGGAAAAGGCAGATCATTTAAGAGCTAACGATTCATTTAAAGAAGCAGCAAGCACTTACTTGAACTCTATTTTGCTTGATAGAAACAATGCCGAAACTTACTTTGGGCTTGGTATTTGCTACAAAAATATGGGCAAAACAAATAAAGCGATTGAAAACTTAGAAAAAGCTGCACTACTTGATCCTAATAACTTTGAAACCTTTTTTGAACTTGGACTTTGCCATCTTAAAGAAGAAGTTCCTTGCAAAGCTATCAAATGCTTCATCCGTGCTATTGAAATCGAACCGGATAACCCTGAAGCCATTTATCAATTAGGTAGAGCTCACGAACTTTGCGATGAGCAAGATATGGCGTTAATGATTTATCAAAAACTAATCGAAAATACACCATCTTACATCAATGCTTATTTAAGAAAATCAACATTATTTATGAAGATGGAACTATACAAACAAGCACTTAGCTTATACTTAAACGTGCTAAAAATCAATCCTAATTATACAAACATCTACTCAGAAATCGGTCTATGTTTCGATAAATTAGGTAAACAAACAGAAGCAAAAAGATATTATCGCAAATTCTTATCAGCACAACCTGATGCTGAAAACGCAAATGCCATTCTTAAACGAGTAGAAAAACTAAGACAAGTAAAAAGCAAAAATCCTACATTGTCTTTAGTTTAGACTAAATTTCGTCTTCTAAAAGAATATCGTGCCCAACATTTTGCATCAAACTTAAGTATGCATCATAAAAAACCTGAACAGCGTTGATATATTCTCTAACGTTTTCTTGGTGTGCAGTTTCAACTTGCAAAAGGTGTAATAACATTACCTGACCCTTTTCATAACGTTTTTTATAATCATCTAAAACACCCATTGACTCTTGCAAAATCACTTTATAGTGTTCAATATTTTCTTTTGCATACTTGAATTCATTATAATCTTGTTTCAACGCAAACTTCAAATGATTTTCAAAAGAAGCTTTATCTATTTCGGCTCTGTTTAGTGTGATTTTTGCTTTCCTAACATCAGGAGTATAGCTATATAAAATCGGAACATCAACATTTACTCCAACAAATGCACCAGGCAAAGCCGCAGCACGTGTTTGATGTGCAGTTTGATACGCATAACCACCCGCAACTGTAACATCAGGAATACGTTTTCTTTTTGCTTGAGAAACTTCAGCTGAACGTCTTTCGATATTTTGTTCGGCAATTGACAACGCATAACTATATTCCATAGCTGTATCTTCAATTACTTGATATTGAGGAATATTTATATTCAAAATTGCCAAATCTTTTGAGAATAATGAAGTTTCAACCGTATCATACATAACTTTTGAACCCTCAATATTCATAACATCATTTAGTGCGAATTGTGCACCCAAAAGATTTGCTTTTGCTTTATTCAACAATACAAGTTGTTTTTTATATTTCATATCGTTTTGCAAAATATCGATACTTGTGTGAAGTTCATATTGTTCGTGATTATCCGCAATTGATTTCATATTACGAAACATCTTTTCACGTTCCTGCAAAATTTTAACAACAGACTTCATATACAAAATGTTAAAATATGATCTCATTACACGAATTTTTAATTCATGCTCAGAAGCTCTGATTTCATCTTCTGCAATTTTTAAGTTAATTTGAGCAACTTTTTTGCGAATCCCACGCTTTGCAACCTCAACAGGAACAGCTAAACCAAATTGGCTTGAATTACCTCTTGTAACTCTACCCATTAGAAAATTTGATTGAAATTGAGGATTTTTTAAAGCATTAGCTATTTTTATATCTTGTTTAAGTTCTTCTGCTTTTTGACGCTTCGATTTAATATCTAAATTCTTATCCAAAGCTAAACTAACAGCTTCGTCCAAAGAAATATGCACAACCTCAGAATACACCGCAACAGGTGAAAAAAACATCAAACATAAAATTGTAAATAAAATCTTTTTCATAAATATATTCCCGTTCAAGTATTCTATCATGAACACCAATAAAAAATCACCACAGAAAATTTCCATGGTGATTTTTAAATTTATACAGTTTTAAATTAGAATGTTGGAGCACCTGGCATATTAACCTTTGGACCTTCTTGTCTTAACACAGGTTTTTCAACCGCAGGAGCCTCAGCACCAGATTCAACTGACGGAGCAGCAACAGGCTCTTCAGGAGTTGCTGGAGTTGAAACCTCTGGAGCCGGTTTTGAAGTTGATGTTGGTGGTTGGAAAGTTCCCATCAATTCAGTAAAATGCTGCATCAATTCATCTTGATTAGTAAGAGAACATGCACCACTAGACATCAACATTTCCATCATTTTTTCTTCTGCAGGAGATAATTTTGCCTTGCCTGTCGATGTTTTTTCTTCAGCTAAACCAGCTTTTTGAGAAACTTTTCTTTCTTGAGCTGCAATAAAACCATCAACTAAAATATCTAATTGTTCACGGGTAAAATTACAACGAACATCAGGTTTAATTTTTGCAACCAATTCATCTGAAGCTTTAATTTCAAAAACTTCACGAATATCATTACCTAACGCTCCGATATTACCTGTCATATAATAAGAACATTTATTATCAACCCATCCATTAACATCAAATTGATAGTTAATTTTTAACCCAAATAAGTTTGTAGAATGTGATATATGAATCGGCTCACAAGTACGGAAATTTGTGATATAGCGATCTACTAACTTAGTTACGGTATCAACAGCTGCCGCTGTCCCTGCTTCTCTTATCTGAACCGCAGTGTCTTGATTTACATCTTTCACAACATCAATACTGTTTGTTTGAATAGCTCCCGCAATTGTAGGCACTGCCAACATCAAGGCTGAAGCTAACACTAAAAATTTCATTTTGCCCATATTCTTAATTCCCTTCTATTTGTTTAGTAATTGAATAATGCATCAAACATTGCATTAGAATCAGGTGCGTTCAAAATATTACAAGCACCTTCATTTAAAATAACATCAACCAAAGCCGCATCAGAACCTGTTAATTGCGATGCTGACTTAATATCAATCAACGCTGGATTTTTTAACATTCTGCTAGCTCCACTTTGAGCTCTTTCTTCTTCCTGAAGAATCGAATCACCAACTCTTAACAATTGTTGCTTAGTAAATTCGCATCTAATATTTGGTTCAAATGTAGTAATAATAGCATTTGACGGATCACCATGAAGGGATGAAAATATATCATTTAAACCTGTTGATTTCGCAACAAAATCAACCCTACATTTATTATTTTGCCAACCCTTAATTGCTATTTTAAAATTAAAATCAACACCACTAATAGTTGTATCCAAAGTTTCTGAATACGGTCTGCAAGTTTTCACACTTTTTGTTAATTTTGTCTCTTTGTTTTTCAAAGGTACTTGTTCCTGACCAACACCTGGACCACCAGCAGCTGGAGTAACTTTACGTGGTGCTCTTTGTTGCTCTTGAGTTTGTTGTGGAGGAGTTTGAATTCTTCTTTTTGTTGTTACAACATCTGCCATAACAATCTGACTACCCACCAAAAGTATTGTTAATAACCAAATTAGATAAAACTTTTTCATAATACACCAACTTTCTTAGCTTAATTATATAATATTTCACGTATTTTCAAATAATCCTTTTGTATGGTATTTCACAAACAAAGAAAATGTATTATAATAAGACAGAAGAGCTTTAGAGATTAAGGAACAGAGTTTATGGATAACAAAACAAATAACGAACTAATTATGTTAGGTACAGGTATTTTAATTCTTGGACTTGTATTAGGTTCATATTCTCTTTCAACATACGTTGAAACCAAAGATTTGGCTTCAAAAATAGACTTTGAACTAATTGACGACAACAACGAATTATCATCAATTGAAAAATATTATAAATATATTTCAATTGCGGATTTCCTTAATCAAAAACTTACAAAAAACAAGAATTTAGCAATCAAAACAACTAGTTGTGTTTATTTAGATTACGCTCAACACAATGCAATCGAATTATACAGGCTTACAAATAGAAAACTTGATATGGACGATACTAAAAAAAGTGTTGCTGCAGGAAATATCAGAAGCCTATATAACATGTTGGATAATTACACAACTTGTAAAAAAGCTATCGTTTACAAAGCAGAACTTCAAAAAATATTAACAGATATTCAACAAGAAGAAAAAGCTGTAGATAATGAAGATAGAATGAATAGATTCTTAAATGGCTATAAAGAACGACAAGCAAGAGAACTAGAACAACAAGTCGAAGAGTCTTTACCAAAACTTGAAGAAATAGATGAACAAATACTAGAAAACTATTCTCAAAATTTACCTCCAAAAGAAGCCGAAGAACCAAAAGTTGAGCCAAGCCAAAATTAATTTCAATTAAGCAAAAAAAACCACTCACAAGTGAGTGGGTCGTTTTCTGCATCCTAATGGTCTCTTTTAGTGTTTATTATTTAGGAGTTTATATGTTTTTGGGGTTAATGAACTATTTATATTTAGTGTTTCGACTACACTTAAATCTTATGTAATTATTATGCCATAACTAATTTTATATGTCAACAATATGTTTTTATTAATTTTTTAGAGGGGTGAAAACATAGTAATAGTGTAGATTTTACACTTTACAAAACTTAACAATGGTTTTTTTTTGATTATTTACAGTAATTACAAAACATGATAAAATCATAAAAAAAAGGAAGAGATTGTGTCTGGAAAAGATTTAGCCAATAAAAAATTTGCTTTTACTTTGGCAGAAGTGCTTGTTACACTTGGAATAATTGGCGTTGTTGCAGCCATGACTATACCGAACCTTATTTCAACATACAGAAAAAAACAAATCGAAATACAAGCAAAAGTAACTTATTCTACCATTCAACAGGCACTGAGATTTGCAGATTATGATGATGTTGGTTATTCTGACGTTGCCGATGGCAATAACCAAGAAATGATTAATTGGTTCAATAATTTTTTAGGACAACATTTAAAAGTAGAACAACTCTGCGTGAATAAAGCTCCAGGATGTTGGCATCAGATATATTATCTTAATGGTAGTAAATTTGGTGATGCAAACGGAACAGGCGGAAACATCTTAGGGTTTGTAACATCTAAGGGTGCACGCTTCATTATTGACGGATACGCTCAATCCGATATTACAAATCAATTTGGAGTAAACATAAATACGGCAGGCATGGTTTTCATCTATGATGCTAATGGAGCTTCAAAACCAAATACCGTAGGAAAAGATGTATTTATCATGGTTTGGACAGAAAAAGGACTTGTTCCAGCCGGTCATAGCAAAACTCAAGCTCAAGTAAGACAAAATTGCAAAACTGGAAATGGAGTTTGGTGCCTTAAAGAAGTTATTGATCACGGCTGGATAATTCCGGACTACATCTGGAAAAGAAAAGTTTCTTATTAAGTTTTGTAAACTGCCATGCTAGAAATTAATCAATTATCTACTGTTTATATACTTTATATATATAAGAGCAGAGATAAAGGATGATTTGATTATGGCATTTGGCGAAGAAAGAGTCGCAATAGATAAAGTTAACCGAAATGTCGCAACAACAGAAACATATGTTAGAGCGGATTTGGGTATCAAAAGAACAGATGACGAAACTAAAAACGTCATAAGTTCAACTTTTGGTTTAATCAAAAACAACTTAGAAGCATTATGGTATTCTGTTGGACTTGAACCAAACGTAAATATTGCATACCAAAACATGATGAGTGATCCTAGCCAATGCATCGAAGTTAACGGCAAAAGATTTTTCCCACACCCTGGCGTTGGTAACATAAAAGCCTACAACGAAGCAGGAAACCCTTCTGGTGGATGTTTCTCAATGCAAACTTTAGCATAACACGGAGATTGATTATAAAATGTCTAGCTTAAATGGCGTACAACTAAATAGCACAGGTTTAGATATGAGAACCCAATTCATGGATCAAGGAATCAACAATCTTCCTAACCCTGAATCAGGAATGGCTAATTCTCTACCTAACAATCCGCTATACAACCTTTTACAAGTTGTATTCCAAGGCAAGCAAACTGATAACATTTCAGGATATAATAAAAACGATTACTTTATTCAAACCGGTCTAAAACCAAACGTTGACAAAGGCGACCATAAAGTATTCACCCAAGCATAGTAAAGTTAAGTGATCCGAGTATAAAAAAAAGAATTCCCCCTCAAGTGTCCATAGAGGGGGAATTCCTTTTTCAAATATTTTATTATACAGCCGCAACTGATTTTGATTTTTCGATACAAGAAATCAAAGTAGATGCAACAGTTTCTTGTTCTTCTTTTGTTAATTCTGGGAACATTGGTAATGAAATAACAACATCTGTGTTATCTTCTGTAATAGGTAATGAACCTTTACCCATACCAAGCCATGCATTAACTTTTTGGAAGTGAAGAGGAATTGGGTAATACAACATAGCACCAATACCGTTTTCACCAAGCATTTTGTGAACTTCATCTCTGTTAGGGATTTTTACTGTGTATTGGTGATATACACAATACGTATCATCTAATTCTTTTGGAGTTACAACATCTGCACAGCTAGAGAATAATTCGTTATAGTATGCAGCTTTTTCTCTTCTTAGAGAATTCCATTCATCGATGTGTCTTGCTTTAATTCTCAAGATTGCCGCTTGAATTTCATCAAGACGTGAGTTTACACCCAATTCATCATTATGATAACGAACTAATGAACCGTGGTTTCTTAAAGAAATCAATCTATCTCTTAGTTTTTCGTCGTTAACTGAGCATAAACCGCCATCACCCATTGTACCTAAGTTTTTAGTTGGGTAGAAGCTGAAGCATCCGATATCACCGAATGTACCAACCATTTGTCCTTTGTATTTAGCACCAATTGCTTGGCAACAATCTTCAATTACAAATAAGTTATGGCGTTTTGCGATATCCATAATGATATCCATATCGCAAGGTTGACCATATAAGTGAACTGGAATAATTGCTTTTGTTTTTGGGGTAATGGCAGCTTCGATTTTATTTGCGTCAATGTTGAATGTATCTGGGTCAATATCAACAAAAACTGGTTTTGCGCCAACTATTCCGATAGATTCAGATGTTGCAACAAAAGTGAATGCAGTTGAAATAACTTCATCACCTTCGCC
>JAZSDA010000004.1:0-4662 GCA_045530955.1 Candidatus Gastranaerophilaceae bacterium | reverse complement strand
CATCTTTAATAAGTGAATCGTAAACAAGTTTCTTTGTTTCTTTACTTGCTTTTGCTTTCAGTTTTTCAGCGTCTTCGTCTTTTTCTGGTCTATTAGAACCATCTTCAAGAACCTTATTTATTTCATTCTTGGCTTTCTTTGAATTATCATAAGCAAAATTAAAAATTACTTCTTCAAGTTTTAATTTGTATGTGTCTAATTTCATTGTCTGTCCTGTGTACATAACTTAACCCCTTTCTATTGTTTAATATTCAATTTTTTCAGAAATTTCTGGGAAAATTTCAATGTAATTTGTGCCCTGCACCTTTTCTATTATGTAATAACTTCTTTCGAAGTCTGCGTATTCACTTATATAAGCAACTACATTACAACTTGCAGTTAATAAACATAATGCAATTAGTCTTTTCATATTATTTCCCATTCCAATTCTATTGATTTGTAATTTTTTTCAGATTTAATTTGCTGTGTCTTTTCCTGGGTGATTTTTGCACGAAATTTGTGACCATCACGTTCACGCTTTACGATATAATCGCCCTTTCTTTCATAACCCATTTCGTCAGCATATTCGTCCCAAAGTGTTTCAAGTTTTTCATCAAGTGTCATTGGTTTAATATAATTCTTTTCTGTTGGTATATTGTGAAATTTGTGTTCCATATTATTCACCTTTCTGTTTAAATAAACTTTTAATCTTATCAATAACAAAACCAAACTTTTCTACTATTTTTCTGTATTTTTTCGTTCTTTCTTTTCCAAGGTCAAACTCCAAAGCGTCAAATAGTTCAGTAAGCATTTGATTAACTTCTGCTTTTGGAATAAAGTCTTGTTTTTGTTTAATAATTTCATCAATGTTATTTTGTTTTTTGTAATCGTCAGCAACTTGTTTATATTCACGAATTCTTTCTTCTGATTCAGCCTTTGCAAGTTCAATCGCTTTTTGTTGATTAGCGTAATCCTGCATTATTTTTAACTGCGTTCTTTTCTTTAATTCACGCATTGGCAAATATTGCGGCTTTTCGTCATAATCAAAAAGGCTTTTATCATTTCCAAATTCTTTAAGCATTTCATACCTTTGACGTGTTTCAGGTTTTACCAAATCAATATGATATCCAAATTCTTTTTCAAGTTCTTTTTCAAACCAGATGTGCATTTCGCTAAGTTCTTCACCATCAACAAGTTTTTTACAGTTAAATTTTCCGTCAAGTATTGGACAAAAGGTAAAATGCATATGGTCTGTAGTTTCATCAAGGTGAACAAATCCTTCTAAATCGTAAGGATATTTGCTTTTAAAAATCTTGTAACATTTTTCAAAGAATTCTTTTGTGTCACCGTCATAGAAGTCTGGCTTTTGAATTACCCAAGAACCAACAATAACTGTTGTCTTATTTCTGACTTTGTAAGCCTTCTTGTAATTTTCCAGTTTTTCTTCAAATTGTTCCATCGTTAAACCGTTAATAGTATAATTTAAAGGTGTTTTTGAAAAATCAATATCTTTATTAGTTCTTTCGTTGTATTCGCCTTTTTTATTCTTCGTGCGGTAACAGTGACGAACGATTCTATAAGTTGCGTCTTTGTTAAATTTTCTGAAGTTCATACATTTTCTCCTTCCTTTAATCTTTGTTTCTATAATTAGTATGACTTTCAATAAATACCGATAACACGAAAAAAAAAGACGCCTTTTAAGCGTCTTAATATTTTGCAAATAGATAAGATTTAAAAGAATCAAAACTGTCAAAAATTTTAGTTGAATCACCTTCTGTTATCCTTATTTTCTTCCCATTACTTTCAATTTTGATAGGTTCAATATCAATTAGAACTTCGTATTTATTTGACCCGTTTTCTTCAAATTTTTCCAGAAAATTGTGGACATTTTTAGCAAATAACCATTTACACACCTTAGTCATCGTTTAGTCCCAATCTTTTAACTGCTTCATCAAAATTTTGGCGTTTTTTCTTACATCTTTTCTTAGTATTATCAATATAGATTTCTTCGCCTGTAAGTTCATTAGTAAAGATAAAATCATCAGAAATTTCTGGGAAAAGTTCTTTTATAAGTTCTTCATTAATATCATTTGCGTTTATATTCATATCTTTAAACTCCTTTCAAATTTTTCTTGATAATATAAGTATGATTTTTATGAAAATGCTTCAATAAAAAAAAACACCCTTTCAGGTGTTTTCTTCATATCACAAGTTCTTGTATTGTTTCTTCATTCTTTCGTGCATTATTTTCTGCAGTGCTGACATCTGTTTAAAATCAAACTTGTCAGGAAAAGTATTACCATATATAGGACTAAGTGATGACATCATTTTATGAAGCATAAGAAGGGAAAGTTTTAATCCGTCTGTATCTTCTGGAAGGTCTGGTTTCATTTTTGCTATGTACAAAAGTTCTTCGTAATCATCTGCAAAACCTATTTCATTAAGTACATAATCCCTTCTACTATTTTTAATGTAATTTTCCTGCATAATTTCTGTAAAAAATTCTTCAAGAATAGTGTGTAAAGTATTTATCATTGTTGTTGTAGTTGGCATAATAAACCCCTTTCTAATATGTATCACAATAGCTGATATAATAAAAATTTTAACTGTACCAGCGTAGGTGATATAAAAGTTTTGCTGTGTATGAATATTGTATCATAGTAGGTGATATAAAAGTAGTATTGAAAAAGTAAGTGAAAGTTTTACTTCGTGGGATGCACGTTATACCGAGTAAACTCGGAACGTGCCCTGTCTGGGGACGCTTGCCAGCGGGGCAAAAATAGGCAGATAAACCTGCTCTATTTTATCATTTTCTAATACTTGCATAAAATTTTTTACATTTTTCAAAAATCATTCATATTATAACCAAGAAAAACAAAAAAAGGAAGGTTATAATTATGAAATTGAAAAAAGTAATATTTTATGTAATGTGCATTCTACTATTTTATTTTGTCACAGGTTACAAAATTGCAATGGTATCAGGTCATTCAATGGAACCAACATTGACTGACGGCGAATTTTGCATTCTACAAACCCGCTGCACATTAGAAGACGGCGATATTATTGTAATAGATACAACAGACGAACCTAATATCCCCGTTTCCAGTATTATAAAACGATATATCGCAACTCAAAGCAGCAGTGATGAAATATATGTCTTGGGCGATAATAGAAGTCATTCTTATGATAGCAGAAATTTTGGAAGGTTAAAAAGGAAGAACGTTGTAGGTAAAGTCATTTTAACATTCTAAAAATACTCCTACCGTACTCCTGCGATACTCCTAATATTTTTAAAATATGCCTAAACTTCAAAAATGGCAAAAACAAAAGCCCGCATAAAAAGCGGGCTTTCATAAAAATCAATTTTCTGTTTATTATCTCTTTGATAACTGTGAATTATAGCAATTGTCTGACGTTTCGCAAATAATACTCCTATTATACTCCTACAATTTTTCTGGTGCTGGAATTAAATTAATAGTTTCAATTAACTTTTCTTTATCTACTTTTGTATAAACCCTTTCAGTCAAATTCAAAGCCCCTGAATGTCCTAAAATAAGTTTGTGATACATTGAATCAGCCCCGTAATCTTTCAAAAGCGTGGAACAAGTTTTTCTTGTTGCGTGTGGTGTTAAATCTTCTGACCAGTTTTTTAAACTAACAAGTTGGTCCCAATAACTATCCCTAAAATTTGCATAAGAATATTTTGTTTTTGTTCTTTTACAAGTTAATAAGTAAGTGTTATTTTCGTTAAAAAATTCCTGATAAATTTCCACAAAATTTTCGTGAATTGGTACTGTCCTGATACCATTCTCAGTTTTAGAATCAATAATATTAAAATAGCGGTCACTTATAAAAACATTTTCATTTTTTAGACTTAAAAATTCTTCTATTCTGCAACCGTTATAAATTAGCATTAACATAATCTTAATTGTTATTTGTGCTTCTTTATTTCCGTTACCCGTTCTGTAATCTTTCCAAAGCGTTTTTATTTGGTCTTTTGTAAATGTAACCAGTTCTTTCTTCTTCCTTGAACTTCCAATGTCAATATTTGGAATAAAATTAGCAGCAACAATTTTGTTATTTATTGCATAATCGTAAAGTTGTGAAATATCACCCCTTACTTTTCTTAGACTATCATAACCAACTTCTGTTCTTAACTTATTAAACATATCCTGAAAATCTTTATGTAGCAAATCTACAAAAATGCTGTTTTTAATTCTGTCAGAAATTTTAGTGTAAGAATATCTGTAACCTTTTTTAGTTGATTCTGAAAGTGATTTATCTCCCAGTTTAGTTTCAACCCATTCATTCCAAAGGTCACAAAATTTAACATTCAAATAATTAACATCATAATGATTTTCGTGATACTTATTCAAAGCGTTTAATGCTTCTGTTTTTGTCGCAAAATATCCCAAACTTTTCCTGTGCTGTTTCCCGTCGCCGTCAATTACACTAATACGAACGTGATAAGGTTTCCGCAAATTTTTGCGTTTTAATTTAACAATTGAACCGTAACCGTTAGGATTCTTCATATATTCACCTCCTACGGTCATTTTAACTCATAAAAAGACATAAAAAAAGAAGGCGTTTGCCTTCTTAAATCTTATCGTTTAACTTTTCTGCAAGTTCTTTAAAATAATCTTCTATATCTTTCTGACATTTATCAATCATTTCTTCATTATA
>JAZSDA010000011.1:0-8414 GCA_045530955.1 Candidatus Gastranaerophilaceae bacterium | reverse complement strand
AACAAGTAATGAGATTCTTCGCTCCGCTCAGAATGACGGAAGTCGTAAGATATTAAAACAAATGATACCAGAACAAAGAATGGTATATGGTGCTAGACATAATACATCAAGAACCGCAAATTCAAGGATGTTGAAATAACTATAATAATTTCCAAAAAGACACATTTTTAAAAGGTGTCTTTTTATTAACACAAATTTTGGTTTTCTCTTGAATTTGGGATATGTTCTTGGTAAAATTTCTCCAACGTGGATAGTAGAAAGAAGGGATTATAAATGTCTAAAAGAGTATTACTATGTATTATGGATGGTTGGGGAATTTCAACCGGTTCAGAAAAATATGATGCGACTAAATTGGCTAACCCAATTTATGTTCCAAAATTAGAAAAAGAAGAAAAATTTATTCACATCAAAGCTGATGGTGAAAATGTTGGTTTACCTGAAGGTCAAATGGGTAACTCTGAAGTTGGCCACTTGAACTTGGGTGCAGGTAGAATTGTTTATCAAGATTTGTCAAAAATTAACAATGCGATTAAAGACGGGTCATTTTTCCAAAATGAAAGATTTTTAAACGCAATTGAACATGCTAAGAAAAATAATTCAGCTTTACATATTTATGGTTTGGTTTCAACTGGTGGGGTTCACTCATCATTAGACCATTTAACAGCTCTTATTAAAATGGCTGCAGATAACGGTTTGACTAAAGTTTATGTTCACGCATTTTTAGATGGTCGTGATACACCTCCTGCTAGTGCTTGTGAATATGTTCAATTTGTTGAAGATGAATTAGCAAAATATAATCTTCCGCCTGTTGCAACAGTTATCGGCCGTTATTACATTATGGACAGAGATAATCGTTGGGATAGAGTTGAAAAAGGTTATAACGCTTTACTTCTTGGTGAAGGCGAAAAAGCTGCAACTGCTATTGAAGGTATTAAAAAGTCTTACGAAAAAGGTGAAACTGACGAATTCGTATTGCCAACAGTAATTGGTAGTGAAGAAGAGGTAAATGCAAGCAGAATTCACGATAACGATTCAATCATTTTCTTCAACTACAGACCTGACAGAGCTAGAGAAATTACTAAAGCTATGAACTTTGTTGATTTTGACGGTTTTGACAGAAAGAAAGTTCTTAAAAACATTCTTTATACAACAATGACAAGCTACGAAGCTACTTTCACATATCCTGTGGCTTACCCGAAAGAAAAATTAGTGAACATTTTAGGAGATGTTTTAGAAGCAAACGGAATTAACCAATTCAGAACTGCTGAAACAGAAAAATATGCTCACGTTACATTCTTCTTTAATGGTGGTATTGATGAACCTCAAGCTCACGAAACACGTGTTCTTGTTGCTTCACCAAAAGTTGCAACTTATGATTTGCAACCAGAAATGAGTGCCCCAGAAGTTTGTGAAAATGTATTAAAAGCAATTGATGATACAAAATATCAATTCATTTTGGTTAACTTTGCAAACCCTGATATGGTAGGTCATACAGGTGATATTCCTGCGGCAACTAAAGCTTGTAAAGTTGTTGATGAGTGTGTTGGTAAAATTGCTGAAGCTTGTAAAGCTAACGATATCGTTATGTTATTAACAGCAGACCACGGTAACTCAGAAACAATGGTTGATGAGGAAACTGGTAAACCTCAAACTGCTCACACAACAAATGAAGTTCCATTTGTTTTAATCAATGCTCCAGCTGATATGGAATTAAGAGAAACTGGTGCATTATGTGATGTTGCTCCAACAGTTCTTCAGTTGTTTGGTATTGAACAACCAAAAGAAATGACTGGTAAATCACTAATTAAATAAAAAATAGTTATGAGATTCTTCGTTTTGTCATTCTGAGCGAAGCGAAGAATCTCATTTATAACAAAACCTCAGGATGATGATAGGTAGAAATATGAGTAACAAGATTGAAGATTTAGATATTGATTTTTCGTTTAAAAAGAATAATGTTGATGAATTGTTTTTTAACTTAAGTGAAAACCCTGAAAACTTTAAAAACAAAGATTTTCGCTATACATTGAGTATGATTTATCAAATTGTTGAAGATGAATTTGCGGGTGTGTTTTTAAGTCCAAATGCCCCAACACGTAATACAAATTTTCATCTTATAAATAAAGCTGGAAAATTATCTTTCTTTGTTACTCCGACAAACAATTTTCAATACTATCTAAAATCAAAAGGTTCATTATTCCGTTTTAAATCCGAAATTTTAGGGGATAAAGTTGGTTACTTTATGGCTTGGGACTTGGTAATGGATTATTTTGGCGGATTTGGTAATGTTGTTGATCTTGCTGATTTATCTCCAACATTTATTTATCTGAACAAGTTGACTTATTTTGTTATGAAATTGATTGAAAAATTGTATTTCATCCCAACTGTTAAACGTTATAATCAAATGTTCAGAATTGTTTATGAACCAATTATCAATAATCAAAAAATGGCTAGAATTATCAATCAGTTTGAAGAATGTATGCCAGAAGATTTGTTTATCGAAGGTGAAAAACCAAAAGATTTTGTCTATGAATTTATTTATACGTACTTAAATTATGTAATTTATAAATTCTTAGGTATTAAAATGTACAGATTTAAAGATGTTAAATCTGGTACTTATTTATTGAAAGATTTGGAACAACGTGCGGTATTAAAAGGTAAAGATTTAGCTGAAAGTTTTGCTGCTTGGTTTGATGAGCTTTATCTTGGTAAATATGATGTTATTCCGTTCTTCAAAATAGAAAAAGTTGAAGATGAATTATTTAGATTAAAAGTTCATATCAAAAACAGAAAAACTGAAGAAAGTGTATTAATTGATAAATTATATACTGATGAAGAAGTTTTTGGTGCAAAAGCAAGTGATATTTCAAGAATTGTTGAAAAACAATTGAATTATGCACTTCGTTATATGCCAGAATTAGAAGATTTGTTTGAAGATGAAGACAAATTGGCACTTGATTTGAATTTAAATGAAATTTATAAAATCATTACTCAAACTGCTTATTATCTTCAAAAAGCTCAAATTGAAGTTATTCTACCTGAAGAACTTGCAAATATCGTAATTCCAAGGGCTTCAATCAATGCAAAAGTAAAAGAAGCACGTTCAGAAGATTTGGCAGATTTGATTAATAATAATGCATCATCTTCTAAGATTTCATTAGATGATATTCTTGATTTTACATACGAAATTGCTATCGGAAATGAAAAAATTTCTATGGAAGAATATCAAAAACTTGTTGAAAATCACAGTGGTCTAATCAAGTACAAAAATAAATATGTATTGATTGACCAAGATGAAAGTAAAAAGATTTTTGAACAAATTGCAAAAGCAAATCTTAAATCTATGTCCAGAATGGAACTTATCCATGCTTCATTATCAGGTCAGTTAGATCAGTATGATTTTGATTATGATGCAGCGTTTGCAAGAGTTCTTTCTGACTTTACAAAACCTGTTGATATGACATTGCCAAAAGAATTGAAAGGGGAATTAAGACCTTACCAAGAAATTGGTTTGAAATGGTTATGGACAAACGTATCAAAAGGTTTTGGGGCTTGTATGGCTGATGATATGGGGCTTGGTAAAACAATTCAGGTTATTAGTTTAATTTTGAAAATGAAAGAAGAAGGCAAACTTAAAAAACCAGTTCTTGTTATTTGTCCTACAACATTGATGGGTAACTGGATGAAAGAATTGCAAATGTTTGCTCCAAATCTTGATGCAACAATTTATCATGGTGCAGATAGACAACTAGATGTTAATCATGATGTAATTCTTACAACTTATGCAATTATGAGAATAGATGTTGAAGAATTGAAAAAACATGCTTGGAGTGTGATTATTGTTGATGAGGCTCAGAATATTAAAAACCCTGATACAGCACAAACTCTTGCTATCAAGATGTTAAAATCAGATGTTAAAATTGCAATGACAGGTACTCCTGTTGAAAACAGATTAACTGAGTTGTGGAGTATTTTCGACTTTATCAATAAAGGTTATTTGGGTTCACTAAGAGAATTCCAAAAAAGTTATGCAATTCCTATTGAAAGATTTAAAGAGCATTCACGTGCTAATAAGTTGAAAATGTCAATTTCACCATTCGTATTAAGACGTTTGAAAACTGATAAGAACGTAATTTCAGATCTTCCTGAAAAGATGGTTCTAAACGAATACTGTTACTTGTCAAAAGTTCAAGCAGTTCTATACGAAAAAACATTGAACGAAATGATGACAAAAATCAGTGGATTTACTGGTGTCAACAGACGTGGAAATATCTTCAAACTTATTACTGCACTTAAACAGATTTGTAACCACCCATATCAATTCCTTAAATCAGGTGAAATGGGTCGTGAAATGTCTGGTAAGATGGAAAAATGTATCGACCTTGTTCAAAGCATTTTGGATAACGGAGAAAAAACACTTATCTTTACTCAGTATAAAGAAATGGGTGATATTTTATGTAAAGTTATTGGACAAGAATGTAATACTGAACCATTGTTCTTCCACGGTAGTTTGACAGTTCCTCAACGTGAAGAATTGATTGAAAAATTCCAAACAACTGATGATTGCAAAGTTATGATTCTTTCACTAAAAGCTGGTGGTACAGGTTTGAACTTAACAAGTGCAACAAATGTTATCCACTATGACTTGTGGTGGAATCCTGCGGTTGAAGATCAAGCGACAGACAGAACATATCGTATCGGTCAAGATAAGAATGTAATGGTTCACAGAATGATTACATTGGGAACTTTCGAAGAAAAAATTGATGAAATGCTTAAATCTAAGAAAGAACTTGCTGACTTGGCAGTTTACGAAGGTGAAAAGATTATTACAGAACTTTCAGATGAGGAAATCTACGAAATCTTTACTCTATCTGCATAAGATTTATCAAAACCTTAATTTTTCATTAATATTTCATTATTAATATTAATATTTATGTTACACTTTGTGTAATAAGATAAACTTGGAGAGGTAATATTAATAATGATAAGCATGTTATTGAAGCTTTTGGGGGATCCGAACGAGAAGAAAGTTAAAGCAATCATGGGTATTATTGAGCATATCAATGCTTTAGAACCTGAATTTGCTGCGATGACTGATGAGCAATTAAAAGCAAAAACCCAAGAGTTTAAAGATATATTGGCAAAACGTCCAACATCTAAAAACTTTAAAGAAGATTTAAAATTAGAAAAAGAAGCATTGGATAAACTTTTACCGGAAGCCTTTGCTACTGTTCGTGAAGCTGGTAAACGTGTATTAAACATGCGTCATTTTGATGTTCAGCTTATTGGTGGTTATTTCTTGCATAATGGTCATATTGCAGAAATGAGAACTGGTGAAGGTAAAACATTGGTTGCGACTTTACCTGCGTATTTGAATGCTTTAACAGGTAAAGGGGTTCACGTTGTTACCGTAAACGATTACCTTGCAAAGCGTGATAGCGAATGGATGGGTAATATTTACAAATTCTTAGGTTTAACTGTTGGTGTTGTTTTATCTAACGGTGAAGGAGCAAGAGATTTTGATGTAAAAAGAGATGCTTATAGATGCGATATTACTTATGGTACAAATAACGAATTTGGTTTTGACTATTTGAGAGATAATATGGCAGGTGGTGTTGAAATGCTTGTTCAACGACCATTTAATTATGCAATTATCGACGAAGTTGACAGTATTTTGATTGACGAAGCAAGAACTCCATTGATTATCAGTGGTCGTTTAGCACAATCTGCTGAAACTTATCAAATGATGGCAAGAGTTGCACCTCAGTTAGAAAAAGAAAAAGATTATACTGTTGATGAGAAAAACAAAAACGTTATTTTAACAGAGGATGGTATTGATAGAGCTCAAGAATTAATTGGTGTAAAAGATTTATTCGATATCCAAACTCAGTATGCTCATCATTTGTTGCAAGCATTAAAAGCTAAAGAATTATTTGTAAAAGATACAGATTATGTTGTTCGTAACGGCGAAGTAATGATTGTTGACGAATTTACAGGTCGTTTGATGGAAGGCAGACGTTGGTCAGATGGTTTGCACCAGGCTGTTGAAGCAAAAGAAGGTGTTCCAATCCAAGACGAAACTCAAACTTTAGCAAGTATTACATACCAAAACTTGTTTAGATTATATCCAAAACTTTCAGGCATGACAGGTACTGCGATGACTGAAGAAGCTGAGTTTGGTAAAATTTATAACTTAGAAGTAACGTCAATTCCAACAAATAAACCTGATATTAGGGTTAACAATCCTGATGTAATTTATAAAACAGAAGTTCAAAAATATTTATCTGTTGTAGATGATATTGTTGCTCAACACAAATTGGGCAGACCTGTTTTGGTTGGTACAATCAGTATCGAAAAATCAGAATATGTTTCAGCATTACTTAAGCAACGTGGAATCAGGCACAACGTATTGAACGCAAAACACCACGAAAGAGAAGCATATATTATCGCACAGGCAGGTCGTTTAGGTGCAGTTACGATTGCAACAAACATGGCAGGTCGTGGTACAGACATTTTACTAGGTGGTAATGCTGAGTATTTGGCAAAAGCTGAATTGGATGAACAAGGTATTACAGAAGAACATCCAGAATATGAAAGATTAAAAGATGAAGCGTTGGCAAAAGCTAGAGCAACTACTGAATATGAACATGAAAAAGTTGTTGCTGTTGGTGGTTTGCACGTAATTGGTACAGAACGTCATGAATCACGTCGTATTGATAACCAATTAAGGGGTCGTGCTGCACGTCAGGGGGACCCTGGTTCAACAAGATTTTTCTTATCATTAGAAGATAACTTGATGAGAATATTCGCAGGTGAAAAAATTTCTCAACTTATGACTATGATGAATATTCCTGAAAACATGGCAATTGATTCACCATTGATTACAAGACAAATAGAATCAGCTCAGAAAAAAGTTGAAACATTCCACTTTGATATGAGAAAATCTGTTCTTGAATATGATGACGTTATGAATATTCAACGTGAAAAATTCTATCGTCAGAGAAGAAGAGTTCTTGCAGGTGAGGGTTTGCAAGATGATATTTATTACATGATTGAGCGTGAAATTGACAGATTGATGAAAAGTTATATTGCTCCTGAACAAAAAGTTGAAGAGTATGTATATGAAGATTTAGAAGCAATGATTAGAGAATTACATTCGATTGTTCCTCAGCTTTCATCATTTGAAGTTTCAGATATTCAGAACATGCGTTTTGAACCTATGTATAACAAAATTAAAGATTTTGTAATCGAAGCATACAGAGCTCATGAAATCGAAATTATTTCGTTCTATAACCAAGTAATTCAAGATTATGGTGCGGATTATGATTTACAAGAACCATTTAATTCTCAAAATATTGTAAGACAATTAGAAAAAGACGTTTTATTAAAAGTTGTTGATAATAAATGGATTGATCACTTGCATAATATCGACATGCTTCGTGAAGGTATCGGTTTAAGAGCTTATGGTCAAAAAGACCCGCTTATTGAATATAAAAAAGAAGCATATGATTTGTTTAACAGAATGATGTATGAGATCCAAAGTGATACAGTAAAACATTTATTCAGAACAAGATTTGGAATTCAAGTTTTGAATAGTGACATGGATGAGCATGGTTTTGAGGGTTAAATAAATTTATTGCATGTATATTAATTAATAAAAAACGATATTTCTTTTTTAGAAGTATCGTTTTTTATTGCTAGAGTTCAAGTGGGAGTTGGGTTTTACGGAAAATAAAAAATTTTCAAAAAAATGCAAAAAAATACTTGATTTTTATTTTTTTTTGTTTTACACTGAAAAACGTGCACATTGCACATCGAATTTTGAAAATATAAATAGCAAATATTTTTAAAAATTTATCAAAAAAAACTACTTGACAATAAAAATTGAAGTAGTAAGATAAGGGAACCGGAATAAATAGCTGGTTTAATAATGCCCCGATAGCGAGTCAACTTTAGATATGTGTTGAGTGTGGCGTTGGCGGCGAAAAATAAAAAACTAGAACATTGAAAACAGAATAGCTGAAAACGAGTGTGAGCAATATGAGAATATTGTGAAACAGAAAAACTTGTTAATTTCGAAAATGATTCAAGACAAAAGAACGAAACGCAAACAAAGTTAGCGTTAAAAACGAAGTCGAGCGGATTATTTAGTTAGCCCTAAATAATCGATGGACATAAACTTTCTGACAATGGAGAGTTTGATCCTGGCTCAGGACGAACGCTGGCGGCGTGCTTCATACATGCAAGTCGAACGAGAAGTTACCTTCGGGTGATGGAAAGTGGCGGACGGGTGAGTAATATGTAGAGAATCTGCCCTTGAGAGGGGGACAACAGAGGGAAACTTCTGCTAATACCCCATATGAGCGTAGCTGAAATGCTATTCTTGAAAACTCCGGTGCTCAAGGATGAGTCTG
>JAZSDA010000049.1:0-20349 GCA_045530955.1 Candidatus Gastranaerophilaceae bacterium | reverse complement strand
CTTCGGGAACTTCAATTCCAAAATGCTTACATACATAATCATCTAATCCCTGAGCTTTTAAATGCATCGGTACTTCATATAGAATATCAGCATCAATTGCTTGAACAACTGTTTTAGTATCTTTATCAAGACCTTTTGTGTTCTCAAGATAAAGTTGAGGAATACTTTTTAAATCTTCTCCAAGATTACGTTCAAGAA
Organism: Candidatus Gastranaerophilaceae bacterium; assembly: GCA_045530955.1. GTDB lineage: Bacteria > Cyanobacteriota > Vampirovibrionia > Gastranaerophilales > Gastranaerophilaceae > Zag111. Next base: position 20,151 of record JAZSDA010000049.1, on the reverse strand, counting down.
TATAGCTAAAGCACGCAGTTTGTAGTGGAACACCTGTTTTGGTAGTTGCTCCTATTGTTCTAAGGTATTCATTAAAATCAGCTTTTATTTCTTCGTGTGTTTGGATAAATTCTGCGATGTTTTTAATTACGCCATTGATACTATCCATGCGTTCTTGTATATTCATTGTTTTTCCCCTTATCTGAAATTTCTTTATATAGAATATAATATTTATTGATTTTGCTCAATATATTAAGATTTTATTGCCAAAATCGACTTGTTGCTATTAGTCAGTTAGTTTAAAATCACCATTTTTCTTAATGTGTTCAACAAGTCCACCGTCTTCTAATAGTTTAATCATAACTGGTGGAAGTGGTTCGATTTGGATGATAGATCCGTTTGTAAGGTTAGTGATAACCCCTTTTTCAATATCAAGTTCTAATTCATCACCTTCATCAATTGAATCAGTATCACATTCAATTGCTAAAAGTCCGATATTAATTGCGTTTCTATAAAAAATTCTTGCAAAAGATTTTGCCAAAACTGCTCCAACTCCTGCTATTTTCATAATTAAAGGAGCATGTTCTCTTGATGATCCTAAACCAAAGTTAGACCCTGCAACTACAAAATCCCCTTTTTTCATTCTTGATGCAAATGTTTCATCTGCGTCTTCCAGTACGTGTTTTGCAAATTCTGGCAAATTAGAACGCAAGTGGTATAATCTGCCTGGTGCAATATGGTCTGTTGAAATGTCATCTCCGAATTTGAATGCTGTTCCCTTCATGTATCTCTCCTTTTTTCTATATACTACCGCAAAAACAAAAAGTATGCTATAATATTATTAAAGGCGGTTATATGTATTTTCATAGAAAGTGTAAAATTACATTTATTTGCCACGGTGCAACCATTTACTCTGAAGAGGGTAGATTCTCTGATGCTGAGAATTATCCACCACTTTCTGAGTTAGGTGTTGAAGAAATGGAAACTCTTTCTAAATATTTGAAAGGACGTGGGGTTAAAAATGATGTGATTTATACATCACCGTCAATTCGTACAATCCAGTCTGCAATGATGGTTGCTAAAGTTTTTAAAAAAGATTATGTTATTGTAGATGAACTAAAAACAAGAGCTTGTGGAGAATGGAACGGGCTTACTTTTGGGCAAGTTTTGAAAAAATACCCTGAAGGTTTGGCAAAAATCTTAGCTGAGCCTGATAAAAAAACTATGGCTGGAGCTGAAAGTTCTGTTGAATTTATTTCAAGAGTTAATAAAGTTATTGAAAATCTTGTAGCTCAAAATGTGGGTAATAGAATTATTATTGTTACTCATCCTGAAGTTATTCAGGCTGCAATTTGTTCTGCGTTGGATATTCCTGCAGAAAAACTTCCTAATATCTTTATTCGAACTGGTAGTGCAACACAGATTAGCTATTTTGATAGTTGGGCTAGTTTGGTTTACTCTGATTATGTGCCACTTTAATTTATTGTGAAACAAGTCGTTTTGATTCTTCAATTAGGAACTCTTTACCTGGTTTGATTTCGATAAAATCCCAAGGAAGTTGCTTTTCATATGGATATATTTCTGTTGCATAATAATCAGTATCTATATTCATTTCTTTTGCAACTTTTTTATATGCTCCAAGTTTGCCGCCTTGTTTATAAACCTCTATCACGTAGTCTGATAATTTCTCATCCCCACGTGAAAGCAATGCTTGATAATAATCCCATTTAGCACTTGAGATACTAATTTGAATACCAAGTTTATGTAATTCTTTCTTTAGGTAATTAGATTTTTTTTCTAAAGATTTTTCATCTTCTCTTCCAAACCATTGGAACGGTGTATTTGCTTTTGGAACAAATGTTGAAAATCCGAAATTAATATCAAAGCCTTTGTATTTTTGTTTAATTCTTTTTGATAAGTTTACAATTTCTTCAATATCTTCTTGAGTTTCTGTCGGAAGTCCAATCATTCCGTAGAATTTGATACCTTTTAGTCCGCAAGCTCTTGCAACATCTATTGCCTTGTAAATTTGTTCTTCTGTTAGGTTTTTGTTGATTACTCTTCGTAATCTTTCACTTCCCGCTTCAATTGCCAGTGTTAGATTCTTCTGTCCTGCTTTTACCAATGTGTTAACAACTTCAGGAATGAAAGAGTCAACCCTTAGGGAAGATACGCTCATTTCGATTTCTTGTCCGTTATCAATTTTGTTTTCTATATATTTACAGATGTCTTTAAATCTTGGATGTGCAGTAATCTGAGCCCCAAGTAGTGCAATTTTATTTGTATGCTTTAAGCCTAGTTCGATAGTTTCGATTATTTGTTCGTAATCGACAAATCTTATCGGTAAATTAAGATATGATGCCAAACAAAAGCCACAACGGTTTGCACAACCTCTTTCAACTTCTAATATAAAAGTGTTTGGGAAGAATGCTCCATCACTGATTATTGGGGTATAAATGCACTCTGATAATTTTTTTGTGATTTTTCTTACTGTTTTATTTAAAGATGGGACATAAACCCCTTCCATTTTGCTTAATTCCAGTAAAATCTCACTCTTTGACTTATCTTTCAATTCGTGGCACAGTTTTGTTGCTTCTAAATTTGTATCTTCACCATCCCCGATTATCATAAAATCAAAGATTTCTTTATAAGGTTCGGGGTTTGAGCTGATTACAGGACCTCCTGCAAAAATAATCGGATCGGTTTCTTTTCTGTTTTTTGCTTTAAGTTCGTATTTGTTCCATTCCAAGAATTTAAAAATCGCCATAAAGTCGGTGTCGAAAGTGAATGACATACCAATCAGGTCGATTTTATCTCTCATAATTCTTGTTGTTTTAGTGTCAGAATATACTCTTTCAATGTCTATACCGTCAAGCATATCTATTGCTCTATATAACCATAAATATCCCAATGACGACATTGCAAAGGATTCTGGTCCGGGGAAAAAGAACCACATATTGTAATCGTAATCTTTTTTTATTGGTCTATCGTATAAAAATGTTTCGTTACTCAACTTGATTACCTGTTTCTTTTTCATTGATTGGAGTTAAGTATAATTCATCTACAAGTACGCAAATTGTTGCTGCAATTGCAGGGGATAGAATTACACCCCATACTCCTAAAAATTCTTCTGCAACAAAGATTGCAACCATAATGTTGATTGGGTGCAATTTCATAAATTTACCGAATAAGAATGGTCTGATTACGTAATTTGAAATTTGTTGAATTGCAAGGAATAGCAAAATTGCAATAACAATTTTTGTCCAACCAAGTGGGAATGCGATAGCTGCAAGTACTGCAATTGCAATTGCAGGTCCTAATAGTGGGATAATTTCACAGATACCTGCAATTAAACCTAGTAAAATGGGGTAATCAATGCCTAGCAATGCAACTTCCAATGTTACCATAACGCCTACTGTTATCATTGAAAGAACTTGAGCTCTTACATAATTACCTACTCTTGATGTTATATTGTATAGAATTACACCGGCTTTTTCTTTTAAATCAGGTGGGAAAAATTCTAAAAATTTGTTTCTTAAGTAAGTTCTATCTACCAAAATGTAATAGATGAACATTGTTAGGGCTAATATGATAAATATTGTTTGTCCAACGCCCATTGTGATGTTTAATGATTGGTTTAAGACATTTTGAGCAATATTTGTTGATGCGTTTGCGATGTTATCCATCGGGATAAATTGTGATAATGATTTACCGTATAATTTTGTATTAGTGATAAATGTGTATAAGTTTTGTGCTTTCTGAGGCATTAGCGATATAAATAATTCGATTTCTTTGTAGCACATAACAATAATTGGCAAAATTAATGCAAATAGGGCTATTACGGTTGAAACAACAACGATTGCAGATGATACTGCTCTGTTTTTTATTTTATCTTGTAATTTGTTTACGAATGGATTTAGTGCAGCTGCAAATACAAAAGATGCAAAAAGTACCATAAGTAACCCTGAAACTTTTGGGCTAAATATTAATACTATTATTAATAGAGCTGCAAAAATTAATGTTTTTGGATTGATATATTTCTTTAGCATGATAAAAAATTCCCCATGTATTAATCTCTAAATCACTACAAATGATACATAAAAGATATATTTTTAGCAAGTGCCTATAATCTAGTAAATACGCTAGTATATACGGTTTTTGAGTCTTAGTATATACTTTGATATTACCCCTATTTGTAACATTTCTTAACATGATTAAAGTAAAAAGGCAATTATGAAATTAACAAATACTTTATATAAATACGAGGACACTTTAACAACACAAGGATTACTACAATGAGTTTCTTATTAGGCGCATTCGGAAAATTGGCTGCGGGCAGGAGGTGCAGAGACCTCAAAGCTCGAATGATGCGCGTCCAAACTAGATTGAGACGTGCAACTCGCCAAACTGCAACAATGAGCAAAATGATCGAAACACAGAAGAAAATGGAATTGAACCAGTTGACTGCACAAGCTTCATGGGCAAATTCAATGATGCCTGCTGCAATCAGAGGTGCTATGGCACAAGGACCAAATGGTGTAAACCTTACTGATGATCAATTCAATTTATTCACTGGTGCGGGCGGTGCAAACTGGAACAATGACGGTTCTATGGATGCGGACACTCAAAAACTTTATGGTGTATGGAATCAATTCCAAACACAAATTAAAGCTCGCAATGAAATGACATTGGCTCAATTGAAAAACCAAATCGAAGAGAAATACGAAAACATGAACGACTACCTGTTAGAACCATTAAAACAGGAAGAAGAATCTCTTCAAACAGAAAAAGATTCATTAGAATCTCAACTTCAAATCGCTCAAGCTGACTATGATGCTTGTAAGCAAATGGAAAAAGCTGACGCGAAAAATCTTAAACCAGAATACACAGCTGGATAGGGGAAATAACACAGATTTTTTAAGCTCTCGGGGTATCTCGGGAGCTTTTTCGCATTAATGTATTAAATTCTGTTAATTGATTTACAAAAATCACTTTATAAGCTACAATATAGACATGGAAAATATGAGTTTAAATGAGAAGATTAACGACTTAGTCGTAAAAATGGCGAAAGAGCCTAATGTTATTGAGAATTATCATGCTTTATCTGAGTTGTATATGCAACAACAAGACTATGATAAGGTAATGAGTGTATTAGATAGTTTGCTTGCAATTAAACCTGACGATGTTCAGGCACTTGTTGGTATGGGAACTATGTGGTTCTATGAAAGAGATTTTAGAAAATCTTTGCAATATTACAATAGAGCCTTGGAAGTTAACCCTAAAAATTATCTGATTTACTATAATATTGGTAATGTTTTTGCAGAATGGAAAAATTTCTCAAAAGCGTTATTCTACTATAATAGAGCAATCGATTTGTATTCATCAAATCCTGAAATTTATAACGCAATTGCTTTGTTATATCAAGATATAGAAGATTATGTTGAAGCAAAAGCTTATTATGAAAAAGCATTGTCTTTAGATCCTGAAAATATCAATGCTCTTATTGATATGGGTAATGTTTGCTTCAAATTGTTTGATTATGAAACTGCTTTGAAATTATTTAAAAAAGTGTTTGTTCTAAATCCTGACAATGAGTTGATTGCTGTTTGTATTGCAAACGCACTTACTCTTATGAAAGATCAAAAACAAGCATATTTATACTATGACAAAGCTCTTTCTATGACTGATGATAAGTATAAGATCTATATTTGTTATGCGATTTCATTAACTGAGTTCAAAGAATATGCTGAAGCTGAGGCTATGTTCAAAAAAGCTATTGAGTTTGACTCTCAATCACCTAATGCTTATGTGCTTTTGGCTAATTTATACACAAGTTTGGATAGAATTCCTGAAGCTATTGATTTGTATAAAAAATCACTTCAAGTTGCACCAAACGATGCTGAAACTTATATGTTATTAGGTAATGCTCATTACTTAGATAAAGATATGGAACAAGCTATTTCTTCATACAAAGCTTCAATTAGCTTAGCACCTGAAAATGATGAATATAGATTAATTTATTCTCAGGTAATGGATGATTATGTTAAATCAGTTCGTGGTGAAGTGTAATGCGTAAGCGTCGTTCTGTCGGAGTTATCGATAGATTAGTTTCGTTTTTGACATATATCACTGCGGGTTGGTTTGGTATGATTTATTGCATCATACTTTTTATTGGAAAGAAAATGCCAGCACGCTTTGTTCGATATAATGTATTTCAATCGATTTTCATTTCGTTGTTATATTTTGTGTTGTCTTTCGGGTTTGGTTTGATATTGAAGTTTCTTTCATATATCCCATTTTTAAATTACCTTGTGGCAAGTATTACTTTCCAGTTTAATCGTCCTGTATTTTTTGAATATTCGCTAATTCAAACATTTATGATATGTTTAACTGTCTATATGGCAGTGTTTTCACTACTTGGAAGAAGACCAAGAGTATTTTGGGTTTCAAGAATAATTGACAATGCTGTAAAATAGTCTTTTCAACTGTGTTGAAATCTTAATATAGTGTTGACATTTGGTTATGCTTGATGTTTGATAGTTATGGATACTAGCCGAAATTTTCGTGCTGGATTTGACGGTTAGTACGAAAGTAAAAGCAGGGTAGCGACGCCCAAGCACCCTAGAATAGCTTAGCGTAGGGCAATTGGTAAAATTAAAAGGAGAAATTATGCCAACTATTAACCAGCTTGTACGTTCTGAACGTAAAAAGCTACAAGACAAAACAAAATCACCAGCTTTGATGAATTGTCCTCAAAGACGTGGTGTATGTACAAGGGTTTACACTACAACCCCTAAAAAACCAAACTCAGCACTTAGAAAAGTAGCCAGAGTAAGATTAACAAACGGATTTGAAGTTACTTCATACATCCCAGGTATCGGTCACAACCTACAAGAACACAGTGTTGTTCTTATCCGTGGTGGTCGTGTTAAGGATTTACCTGGTGTTCGTTATCACATCGTTCGTGGTACTTTAGATACTGCAGGTGTTGCTAACAGAGCTCAAAGTAGATCTAAATATGGTGCTAAGAAAAATGCTAAAGGAGGTAAGAAATAATGTCTAGACGTTCTAAACCTGCAAGAAGAATACCTTTAGCAGACCCAGTTTACAATAGCGTTGATATTTCTAAATTCATCAACAGAATTATGAGACGTGGTAAAAAATCATTAGCTGAGAAAATTTTCTATGCAACAATGGAAAAAATCAAAGAAAGAACTAATGAAGATCCAATCGAAATTTTCCAAAAAGCGATGACTAACGCTACTCCATTATTGGAAGTTAAAGCTCGTCGTATCGGTGGTTCTACTTACCAAGTTCCTATCGAAGTTAAAGCAGATAGAGGTTTCGCTCTTTCTTCTTCTTGGTTGATTGAATCAGCTAAGAAAAGAGGCGGTAAATCATTTATCGAAAAATTAACAAATGAATTAATCGATGCTTCAAACGGTCAAGGTGCAGCTTGCAAAAAACGTGAAGATACTCACAAAATGGCTGAAGCTAACAAAGCTTTCGCTCATTACAGATACTAATTCATTGTTAGTTATAATTTTAAAGGCACTCAGTTTAATTACTGAGTGTCTTTTTTACATATTCAATAATATCCTCAGATTCATAGACTTTGTCGTTTGTATCTTCATCGTAAAGAAATGGAACCTGTTCTTTTCCACCAATTGATAATAACCTTAAGACGTTATCCTTATTGATGATATCAAACTTGTGGTATTTTATATTATTTTCTTTCAAAAAATCCATAACCTTTTTGCAGTATGGGCAAGTTTCCAGTATGAATAAGTCAAACATTTTTCCTCCTTTTTTATAATGTTTAACTATTGTTGAGTTTTTTCATATCGGTAGATTAGATAGATTGTTAATTGAATTTGTAGTTTTTTTGTAATAGACTTTCTATTATGGATAAGAAGAATATATTGTTTGTTTTTGGGACACGTCCTGAAGTTATAAAATTAGCTCCGGTTATTTTAGAGATGAAAAAATACCCTGATAAGTTTAGGGTTATTATTTGCAATACAGAACAACAAAAGGAGCTTTCTAATCAAACTTTGGCATATTTTGGTTTGCAGGCTGATATCAACTTGGATTGTATGCGTGAAAACCAAACACTGTCTGAGGTTCAAGCAAGAATATTAACTTCTTTAGATAAGGTTTTTACTGATAATAAAGTTGATGCAACTATTGTTCAAGGGGACACAATGACAGTTCTTTGTGGGGCTTTGGCTAGTTTTTATCGTAAAATTCCAGTTTTCCATGTTGAAGCCGGACTTCGTTCTTACGATATTTATGAGCCGTTTCCTGAAGAGGTTATGCGTCAGATGACTTCACGTGTTGCAGATTTACATTTTGCACCGACAGAAAAGAACAAACAAGCTCTATTAAAAGAGGATATCGCAGAATCAAAGATTTATGTTACAGGAAATACCGTAATTGATGCTTTATTTTGTTTGGCTGAATCAACTATGGAGCAGGCAAAAGATTTCTTTGTGTCTGAAAATATTGAAGTTGATGATAAGTTAGTTTTGATTACTGCACACCGCAGAGAAAACCACGGAGAGCGTATAGATAGGATTTTAGATGCTATTGAATGTCTTGTAAAAACTTATGTTGATCATAAGTTTGTTATTCCTGTTCATCCAAATCCAAATGTTAAATGTAAAATTCATTCAAGATTAGGTCAATATGAAAATGTTCACCTTTTAAAACCATTAGATTATCCATATTTGGTTTACTTGATGAAAAATGCCAAGTTAATACTTACTGATTCAGGTGGAATTCAAGAGGAAGCACCATCTTTTGGGTGTCCTACTCTTGTTATGCGTTATGAAACAGAACGTCAAGAAGGTATTGATGCAGGTGTTTCAGTTCTTGTTGGTGCAGATTATGATAAGATTGTTGCTTTATCTTCAGAAATTCTTTCAAAAAACAGAGAACAAACACGTTTAACTGCATTAAATCCATATGGAACAGGCAATTCAGCTCAAACTATTACGCAAATTATTGAAGAATATTTTACAAAATAGTGGTTGTGTTATATTTACCGCCAAAATAAAAAGCAAGTTTTTCAACTTGCTTAGACATAAAATGTTTTAGGGATATATTTAAGTTTTTTTCTTGAGGTTTAAGTCTCTATTTAATTGCAGAAGTTAATCTATCATCGATTTTTCTGTCAATCTTTTTGAGCATTTTTCTCATTCTCAAATCTGTACGATTATCAATTCTAGGATTGATAGCCATTTCGCTTCTGTACTTTCTGTACATTTGAATCTCTCTGTCCTTAATGTCCTTTTTGATAAGGATTTTGTCGTCTTCTTCTGTTATATCTTTAGATATTTTGAAGATTACGCCAAATAAAGCCATTACAAATACCGCCCATAAAATTTTATCAACAGGTATTGATTCTCCAACAATTGCAGTTTCACCATTTAGTGATTCCATCATTACTGTTGAATTTTTGATATTTTCTGCAGTAATGTATATTTTTAACTTGTTAGGAGCAACGTTTTCAATAATTAAACCATCAATGCTGTTTGTACCTTTGTAAATAGCATTAACTGTTTCAGATGATGTGATTCCTGTGATTTCCATAACCAGTTCATTACTTGCTGGAGTTTTCTTAACTACTTTTGCAATCTTGTCTGAACCAAGTACGATATTATAACCTGAATTGTTTTTTTCTAATGTGATTGTATGTAAGCTGTTTCCTGCAGCTGTAACTGCAAGTGTTGAGAAAGCAAATGTAATTAAGAATGTTAATATTAAAATTATTCTTTTCATTCCCTTACCTCCCTAATCTACATTTCCATATTACACTTGTTTTTTTGACATGTACATCAATCTATGGGTTTAGATGCGTAATCCATAAGTTTTAAATTTTAAGTTAAGTTTTGTAACGAAAATAACCCATGCTGAAATTAGGTAAAATTTAATTCCTTTATATAGGTGTAAGAGAACACGAGATATCAGGAGAAATTAAGATGATTTTATTATTCGGAGACAAGGCTACAAAGAACACTAATTCTGGTAAAGCTAATAGTGTAAAGAATAATAATCCTGTTGAAAATTCAGGTATTTTGGCAATGAATTCAACCGGTTCAAAAGGTTTATTGACAGTAAATCAATATGATTCTTATGTTTCAAATAATCCTGTAGCAATTGATTATGCAATGTATGCAAATTATGAATTCTCAGATTCTGAATCTTCAGGTTTTATGGGTGATTTTTCGGCAGCAGTTGCAGTTTTAGGTGATTGCGGATTCTCAGGAGGTGATTGTGGTGGTGCATCATTCTCATCGTGCTCATCAGGTTCATCTTGTTCTTCTTTTGCATCAGTTTGTTAATTATCTAAAATTTTTATAATGATGGATGATAAATTTAAGAGTAGAAATTTTTTTCTACTCTTTTTTGTGTTTTAGGTAAAATTTATCAATTGTAACAAAATCTTAACAATACTCCTCAAAATATTAAAGTTTTTGGAAAATATGCCGATTTATAGAGTAAGGAAACTTTAAGGAAATTCGAAAGGACACAGCAAACAATGGGAATGGCAGCATCACAAGCTAGATTATTAACTATTACAGCTCGTTTAGCTGACAATGAGTTGAGATCTCAAACCATTAATAATGCAAAAATGCGTTTGGCTACTCAAAGTTCTCAAGCTAGTGAGAATTACATCAATGCGTTAAATAACGCTACATTGAAATTCGCTAGCTATGATGAAGCTGGTAATGCTTTGTCTCAAGATTTGACTTACAATGCTTTGACAGCTTACAGCTCATATAACACTCAATATGGCTTAATCAATTCAGCTGGTCAAATTTTAGTTAGTGAATCAGAAGCAGCTATCTTTGCTCAAGCAAATGGTAACTTAAATGCTTACTTACTAGCTCACGGTCTTGAATACAATACTACTTACTTTGATGAGTTGGGTGCTATTAAAAATGATATTTATCCAGCACCATTCAATAACATTTCTGTTGAAGAAATGCAAACTTACTATGAGCAATATGGTTCTTATGAAAACTCTTTAGAAGTTGAAAATTACACTAATAACTACAGTGCATTCATTAAATCTGAAAACCAATTAGTTAAAGGTGCAGAATCTTCATTAGAATCATACTTATTATTTGGTTCTAACTCTCCTGCAATTTCAATTCCAGAAGATGAAACAGAATATCAATATGATTACACATCAACAATTTCAAATATGGTTGATTACTTCAAAGATATTTTCACTGCAAGTACTATTTCAGCAACTGGTAAAGCTAATAACAACACTTATAATATTAATTTATTGAATCAAAACGGTATATTGTCAGATGAATATACTGAACAAATTTTAGAATTAGTCAATGATGTTAAAGTTGGTCAATTTGAATACTTAAAAGATAATGGCGAAGTTGCTAAGGATTCAAATGGCAACAGATTAACTAAAACTGGTATGTTGGTAACAGAAGATGCTGTTATTTCTCCTGTAAAAGCTGGTCAAACTTCTTACGAATTAGTTGATGGTTTAATCACAGTAACCGTTGATGAAGAAGGTAAAGTTACAGCAGTTACTCCAAATACATCTGAATTAACAGGCGGTGAGTCATTCGAACTTACAGGACCTAAAGATAGTAATGGCAATGATTCATATAAAGGTATGTCTTTTGTAGATTGTGTTAATAACCTATCTTACAAAATTACAACTCCTAAAAATGGTGATACTCCAGAATCACATTCAGAGTTCTTCTTAGGTTTAGAAGTTGATGAAAATGGTGATTACAGTGCAACTACATATTCAGCTTTGTTTACAGTTGATTCTGTAAAAGAAGCATTAAAAGGTCAAACTGATACTGTTATCAATGCAATTCTTTCACTTGCTAACTATGAAAACTTTGCAGAATTTATCTTGGAAATGCCAGATCCTTCAACATTTGGTATTGATGTAAATAAAATCATTCCAAGTGTTAACAAAACATTGAAAGAAATTTTAACTAACTATAAAGACTCAAAAAATAGTTTCTTAAATAATATTTTTGATACTCAAAATCCAGTAACCGTTGATGGTGTTACTTATAATTCTTCAAAAGATTATATTGAAGCAGCAATGAAAGATGGTGCTGAAGCATATGTTGACACTGATGTTGAACCTGCTAAAAAAATGTTTATAATCCCAGAAAACTTAAGAGATATTCACTTTGTTTTAAGATTATTAAAAGAAAAAGGTTTACAACAATCTGCAAGCTTTGATACTGTAATTAAAGAATACTTAGTTGAAGAATTAATCGCAGTTTATGGTGAACCAAAATATGCTTGGATTGACTTAAATGATACAGGTAACACTGGTAATGCTGATGCTAAAGCTCAATGGTACACTAACTTATTCAATAGAATGAACCAAGGTTATAAAGCATTAGAAAACGGCTTAGGTGCATCTAAAGAATGGATGGAATATGCTTTAGAAAGCGGTATCGTAACAATTGAACAAGTTGACAAAAACTTCAAATGGAACGGTTTAGACTACAGAACTTGTGTAAAAATTACTGAAGAAACTGACCAAGCTGCTGTTGCTAAAGCTGAAGCTGAATACAATAGAGCAATGAATGATATCGAAGCAAAAGACAACATCTTCGATATGGAATTGAAAAATATCGATACTGAACACAATGCATTACAAACAGAATATGATGTAATCAAAGGTGTAATTGATAAAAACATTTCAAGAACTTTCAAATTTAATCAAAGTGCGTAATTAAACGTTGTTTCAAACTTAACGAAAAGACCTTTTTAAAAGGTCTTTTTTGTTTACCACATGTTAATTTTTACTTGTATATTGTTGAATTTTAACCTTTAGTAAATAATATAAAAGTATAGGTTAGTTATCAGAAGGGATATTTGGGATTCCATGATTAGTTTTGATTATAGAAGTGCCGATATTTCAGTTATCGGAAGTGAACACGGTTTAGATATAGCACAAGAGTTTGCCCAGTATAAAGACAAAATTGCAAATATTATTGCTGATTTGAATAAAAGAAAAGATAAACCTGGTCAGAAACTTCAATGGATGAATTTAGGTTATAATGAAGAAACTCTTTGGTACGTGAAAGAGTATGCTTCATTAGTTCAAGGTCGTTTTGATAATATTTTGGTTTTAGGTATTGGTGGTTCTGCTTTAGGTGGTCTTGCTGTAACTGAAGCTCTTTTAAAACCTTACTGGAATTTATTAACTCCTGAACAACGTAATAATTTCCCAAGAATATTCTTCTTGGATAACATAGATCCAGATACTATGAATGGTTTATTGGATGTTTTGGATTTAAAAAGAACATTGGTTAATGTTATTACCAAATCAGGTTCTACAGCTGAAACTATGTCGCAATTTATGATTGTTAAAGATCGTATGAAAGAAGAGATGGAAGACGATTATCGCAAAAATATCGTTGCGACAACTGATAAACAAACTGGAGTATTAAGACAAATTTCTGAACAAGAGGGGTATAAAACTTTTGTTGTTCCAGATGATGTTGGTGGAAGATTTTCGGTATTTTCAGCGGTAGGTTTGTTACCTTTTGCACTTGTTGGTATTGATATTGATGAAATGGTAAATGGTATTAAGGATATGGATTTATTCTTAAAAAATACTGATATTAATCAAAATATTGCCGCTCAAGGTGCTTTAATTCATTATCTTATGGATACTAAAAAAGGTAAAAATTTATCAGTAATGATGCCTTATTCAAGTAAGTTGAAGTATGTTTCTGATTGGTATGTTCAACTTTGGGCTGAATCTTTAGGTAAAAATGAAGATTTACAAGGTAATCCAGTTCATGTTGGTCCAACACCAATAAAAGCCTTAGGGGCAACTGATCAGCATTCCCAAGTTCAACTATATAATGAAGGTCCAAACGATAAAGTTATTAATTTTATCAGAGTCGGTGAATTTGATACTAAGTTAGAAATTCCAAAAATATTTGAATATACAGGAATTGGATACTTGGGTGGTAAAACTCTAAATGAGTTAATGGATGCTGAAGCTGATTCAACAAAGGTTTCATTAGCAGATTATTCACGTCCGACTTTAACAATTACTTTACCAAAAGTTAATGGTTATTATCTAGCTCAACTTTTATACATGCTTGAAGTTCAGACTGCAATTGCAGGTGAATTGTATAATGTTAATGCTTTCGATCAACCTGGTGTTGAACAATCAAAATATTATACATACGCATTGATGGGGCGTGCGGGATATGAAGAATCTGCACGTATGCTTCAAGAAAGAATGTCTGCGATTTCTTAATAATCACTAGATTTTTATTGTAGAAATGTTTATAATTATCATTAAATTATAAGGGGTGATTATATGGATAAAATTAATCCGCTTGTTCGTAGTACAAGATGTCGCAAAATTCATATTGATTTGAATACTTCAAGGATTGCCGATCCTGATGCAATGCTTGCTGCTGCATCTCATATTGCAAAATCACGCTATAACAGATATGGCTCAACGATTGATTTTTATATCCCTGCAAATCAAGTTGATTATTGGGTTAATCTTGCACAGTATCATGGATTGAATGTGGTGTCATAGATGGTTAGATTATTTGGCGTTATTTTCTTATTTATAATGACTATTGGCTGTGCTTTTGCGGGTCAAACTGTGTTGCAGGGATTTGTTGAAAAAGTTCCTGATACATTCTTTGGCTCTTGGAGAGTATCATCAGCAAGAATTGAAACAGATTCACCAATCAGCTTTAAAGAAAAAGGGGTTGATTTGTGGAACTTATCAATAGAAAATGGCGTCATAAATCTTAGTAACCCATTTTCAGGTGCTGTTGCAAATATAAAAGTTGAGGATGCTTCGGCTAATTCGGTTACATTCACAAAAGTTGGGAAGTATGATAATAAAATTTTAACTGATAAGGTTACAATTACTATCAACGGAGATAATTTTTCTGGGACTGATGAATTAAAACTGGATACAATTTCTGATGTTGATGGTAGTATAAGAAAAACAGAAACCGCAATTTATTCGATTAAGGGTGAAAAAATTGCAGGACAAAGTGTATTATAGATTATTGAGGATATGTTATGACAATAAAAGAATTTGATACAGTTATCTTGGGTGGTGGACCAGCTGGATTTGCGGCAGGTATGTATGCTTCACGTGGGGCAGTTTCTGCTGCAATTATTGACGTGAACATGCTTGGCGGTCAGCCATCAAATTATTTGGAATTAGAAAATTATCCAGGATTTTCAGCTATTGGTGGTTTTGAGTTGATGGAAAAATTTGAAGAACACGCTGATAAGTTTGGGGTTGAAAAATTCCCTATGCAAGAGATTGAATCGATTGATTTGGTTTCTAATCCAAAGGTTATTAAAACAACTGAGGCTGAATTTAGAGCTAAAACTGTAATTATTGCAACAGGTGCAAAGCCTATGAAACTTGGGGTTCCTGGCGAAGCTGAGTTTGTTGGAAGAGGTGTTAGCTACTGTGCAGTTTGCGATGGTGCATTTTATAAAGATAAAGTTGTAGCTGTTGTAGGTGGTGGTAATTCTGCTGTTGAAGAGGCTATGTATCTTACTAAATTTGCATCAAAAGTTTATTTAATTCATAGAAGAAATGAGTTAAGAGCGGATAAAATTGTTCAGGAACGTGCATTTAAAAATGAAAAATTAGAATTTGTATGGGATTCTGTTGTTCGTGAAGTTAAAGGTGATTCACTTGTTACAACTGCTGTTGTTGAAAATGTTAAGACAGGTGAAATCTCTGATTTATCAATAAACGGTATATTCCCTTATATTGGAATTTTGCCTAATGTTGATGGTTTTAGCGGACAAATTGAACAAGATTCAAAAGGTTTTATTTTAACAGATGAAACTATGAAAACTTCTGTTGATGGGGTTTATGCAGTAGGTGATGTTAGGGTAACTCCATTAAGACAAGTTGTTACTGCGGCTTCTGATGGTGCTGTTGGTGCGGTTTATGCTGTTAGATATATTGAATCATTAAAAGAAGTTACAGTATAGATTAAAAATCTTAATAAACACGATGAAACCTAGCAAATTTATTTTTGTTAGGTTTTATTTTTGATATGGTCAAAATTCTGCCGATTACATATAGCTATATCCCTAATAAAACTGAAATATCGCAACATAAAGAGTCTGTCCAAAGTTATCCTTTACAGGCTACTGTTACGAAACCTTTTCAGTGCTCTTTTTTAGGTAACTTTGTACCACGTTTTGAGTCCGTTGATTTAACTCCAGCATTAGAAATTGGGGATATAACTTGTCCTGCATGTGGTGTTACGACTTTGTCTGAGACAAAATACAATATTCTTGTTGATGAAGCCTCAAAGATAGATGAACCTGCGGATTTGGTGAAGTTTTTTAAAAATAATATTGATTATGTTCCTCACAATATGAGAGATACATTATTAAAAAATTCTGATATATTTTTAAAAGAGGAAAATTTAACTATTTTTGATTATTTTGCTAATTCTAAACAAAATGCCTTTGGTAAAAGGTATGATAGTCTTATTGAAATAAAGAATTTTTTATTCGATTACTCCAAAACATTAGAGGACGGGGAGTTAAAAAGTGAAGTTGAAAAAGTTTACAATGAGATTAATACAACTGGTGGGCATCAAGAATTTAAGGATATATTTTTCCCTCTTGTTAATCGATCTGACTTTGATAAAGATGCAAGAGATTATCTTGTATTAAATTTATACAGAGAATTACGTGCTAATAGTTTGAATTTTGGAGTTTATAATATCCCGGATTTCAAAACTTTACCGCCTAGCCAATTAGCTAAACTTTGGACTGCAAAAATCTTTTCAAATTCTCTGATAAAGCATAACAAAGTTCATTCTTATAACTTAAATCACGAAATCACCAACAACTCAGTTTTAGAATGTAATAGTTGTATGAGAAAAGCTCATCCAAAAGTGTTTATGGATTTTAGAACAGTTGAAAGCCCTGAAGTGGCAAAATTTTTCGTACAATCTTATTTGGCAAATATTGCAAAATTAATGGGTGAGGGAAAAATTACACCAAATAATCTTTATTTCAATAACTTTACTTTCTATGTGAATAAACTTTCAAAAGGGGCTATTGAATTTTCGCAAGCTGATATTAATCGTCTGCTAAGCTTACGTACGATTTCACTTAGAAGAGAAGAATTTGCACCAATTGAGCAATCAGCTGTTGATATTCCTTGTGCTTGTTGTGGCTCAACTCTATTACCTCATTCAAGACGTCTTGATATTCAATTAAAACTAATTCAGGCTGAAAATTTATCGGATTATGTGAAAGTTTTGGAAGATAATGATAAATATATCGGTACATTTGCAAAAGATTTTAAAGATATTTTTATAAGCATCTACAAAGAAAATCCTAATATTTCCCAAGAAGACTTTCTAAAAGAGTTTTCAGTGCGTGCTGAAGATTCTCTTCAACAAGGTGTTTATCAAGCTTTATTTAATTTTAATGATGGTATAAAATATATAGAAAATAACGGTACTGAAGAACAATTAACTATTGTTAATCTTGTTCAAAATCGTTTGAGTAACTATATTTCATCAGGGTTCTTTGATGATTACAACTACTCAAATCTGATGAGATCAGTCTTTTTTGGAATTGATTTAGATAGTCCAAACTGTACAAAAGTTATTTATATGCTTTTGAATGATTTGAGGACAGTTGCTTACCGAAGTTCTCTAATAATACCTAATGACAAATATGATAATGCTGATAAAAATCCTGTCTTTACATTGTTGTTTAATATGTTTAAATCAAATGTTGCAACAGGTGATTTATTAGTTGCAGCTAAAAAAGGTGGCAGAGCATCAAAAGATAACCAAGTAGGGCTTTGTAAAGGGTGTAACAACTTAAAAAGTAATAAAAGTGTAGAAGCCTGGTACTCTCAAGTTCTTTCTGTTAGAAAGAATTTCAGAACTCAATTACATGTAATCAATGAGATGGCAAAAGAAGGCTTGCTGGATGGTTATGATGATTGGGCTAAAGGTATTGCTGAAACTATGTATGAACAAACAAGAGGTCGATACGATCTTCGTGAAGAGTTCTAAATTTGTCTGATGTAAAGAAAATATTAATATTATGTTCAAGATATAAAGATTATGTAAGGAAATCCGAATAACCATAAATTTTAACTTATAATGATAATGTAAATTACAATAAATGGAGATAAAAACATGCAATTAAATAATATTCTTTCACAACTTGAAACAGCTGATAACGTTACTAAAAACCAATTAGAAAATGAATTGGTAAGCATGGGTACTTCAGTTTTACCTGAATTAGTTGATCAATTACAAGTTGTTAAAGGCGTTAAAAGAGGCGTAGTTGCTATGACTCTTATTCGTTTAGGCGATGTTTCAGTTAAGTATTTAGAAGAAGCTGCTCACGAAAACAAAGATTTTGAATGGGTTGCAGAATACTTAATCAGAGAAATCAAAGGCTTAGCAGCTTAATTAAAATAATTAGAATAGAAGAAGGATTAGCGGATAATGTTAATCCTTCTTTTTTAATGTTAGAATAAGGTCATATGAGAGAGCATAATAATTTTAAATATACTTGTTTGTTTGGTGGCGGTGCAATTAGAGGTGCTGCTCACGTTGGGGTTTTGAAAGCCCTTTATAATTTGGGTATTGAACCTACAACCCTTGCAGGTTCTTCCGTTGGTTCAATGATTGCTGCGTTGTATTCTGTGGGTTATTCTTCTGATGAAATTTCAGATGTGTTTTTGTCTGTTAATTTTGAGTTGTTTAGAGATATCTCACTTGGCTTTAATACGAAGTTTGCCTTAAGTAAGGGAGAAGTTTTCCTTGATTGGATAAGAGAACTAATTGAACGCAAATTCTATGGTGATTCTTATGTTAAAGGGCAAGTTGAGCATGTTAAATTTAAAGATTTAAACCGTAATCTTATTATAATTTCAACTAATTTGAAAGATTTTTCATGCCGTGAATTTTCAAATTTCGAAACTCCTGATTTTGAAGTAGCTATGGCGGTTAGGATTTCTTGTTGCATGCCTGGACTGATGAAAGCTCTTACCTACAATGGGGACATGCTTTTAGATGGTGATTTACTAAAGGGCAAACCAATGTGGATGCTTTCAAAAAATATTCAAAATACTCCTGACAGAATTCTTGAAATCAGACTGGAAGGCTCTTTTACTGGTTCTGATTCAAATCCGCTTGATTATGTTAATGCGATGTATTCGTGCGTAACTTCAACTGAAACTTCATTTATAAAAGCCTTGTACGGTAATCGTGATAGATATGATTATTTGGCAATTGATACTGGTGATGTAGTTTTTGTTGATTTTAATTACCCTAATGAAAAACGTCAAGCTATTATTGATGATGGTTATAGACAAACCATGGCGTATTTTACGGATTATTTGCTACTTAAAAAACAAAAAATCCATGATATTTATTCAGAAATACTTGATAAATTTCGTCAAATTCAAGGCTTCATGCTTATAAAAAAATACCTTGCAGCTAAAAACACTATATCTGAGTTGTTTATATACCTTGCCAAACACAAAGATATTATTGATTTAGAACTCTATGATGCAATAGTGTGTTTTCAAAAATTACTGTTTGCAAACGTAAAATCAGGTTTGCTAGGTCGTGCAAATTGTTCTAATAAAGAAACTGTAGCAAATTCTTTAAATGCGTTGATTTCTGATTTAACTGTAAGAATTAATGAATTAGATAAATATATTACTAAATTTTCTATTTGACAATGAAATATGTTTGTTGTATTATTTCTTTGTAGCCGATAAGCAATTATACACGCTCCAGTGGCGGAATCGGTAGACGCGTTGGACTTAAAATCCAATCGGGAGCAATCTCGGTGCCAGTTCAAGTCTGGCCTGGAGCATTTTTTAAAAGACTCACGAAAGTGGGTCTTTTTTTCGTCCAGACTTTCCTTCCAGTTCAGCTACGGAGCAAGCTCCTACGCATACAAGCTCACACGCTTCAACAGAGTTTCAGCGGTTCGTTTTGTAAAGTCTGGCCTGGAGCAATTTTAAAAAGACTCACGTATGTGGGTCTTTTTTACGTCCAGACTTTCCTTCCAGTTTAGCTACGTAACAAATTTCGTCCAGACTTTGTGCATCCTAACTATAATTATTTTATATATTTAAAGATGTTT
>JAZSDA010000075.1:0-16856 GCA_045530955.1 Candidatus Gastranaerophilaceae bacterium | reverse complement strand
ATTACTTTTATGAAAAAGAACAGAAACCAAAAGTAGAAATTCCAGATGTAGAAATATATTTAGAAGAAAAAGTTTACAATCTTGAAGAAGCAAAAAGACAGTTTGAAGAATTTTGTAACTATATTAAAGAACAAAATGAACGTGAAAATAAAAGGTTCTTTATAAATTTTCCTGGATATGAAAAAATTTGTTATATCTTTTCTGACAGAAAGAAAACGATTCAAACAATGTACGCAATAGACGCACTTCTTAGATTTATGGAACAACTGAAATATCAAAAGAAAGATTTGGTGACAGAACTTATTGATGAAGGTTATACATTTAAGGAAGTTAATAAAATCAAAAAGAATGTTGATACCTTACTTTATAATGGTCGTGAATATGTAATGCTTATAAACTTTGATTTTCTGCACGATACTGCTATGGAAATAAGTCATTTTATAGGAACAGTTCAAAACAAATTTTGCGAAGATTCTGGTCAATATTTTCCAGAATATGCTTATAACAAACACATTTACGGATATTAAGCCCCGCAAGGGCTTTTTTTTATGCATTTTTTCTACATAGCAACACACTTAACTTTCATATTGTAAGTAACAGGCGAAAGGAGAGAACGCTATGATTAGAAATAATAATGAAATTCAACAAATCAAACGAAGTTTACATTTTAGAAATACATCTTTTATATGGAATCTTTATCATTTCAACAGTACTAAAAACGTTGGAAAGTGTAGTAGTGCAGCACAAACTTATTATGAAAACTGCAAAACTTCTGACAAAATTCCAAATATAGAAGATTATGAACACTTTTACTTTACTAACATAATAACGCAGGAAGATTTCAGGGAAAATTCCAAGAAATTCTGCAAAAAATTAAAGGAATCGGGCATATTAATAACATACGAACAAGCGTATTTATATCAGTGGATTCGTGTCATATATGATTCTTTTAATGGGATTGTAAAAAATGAATATGAAATAATCAAAAAATTACAAAATAATGAAAATTATATAGAACATACTGATGAAAACACGGACCGCAGATATTCAATAGACGCTCTTTCATTGAATAACTACGGCTTTTTTATTGGAATTCAAATCAAACCGCTTTCATTTTTGAATGGATTAAAAGCAGGAAAGGCTGACATCGTCACTGATTTTAATACTGCTGTTAATAATCAAAATAACTGGTTAAAACAAGACGGAAATGAAAACGTTATTTGGGTATTTTACAAGGAAGGAAAAGATTTAGAAATTTATGATTTAGATGAAATGAAAGGAAACTATTATGATTGTACAAATTGACACAAGGGAAAAAGAAAAAGCGATTGAAAAAATCCAAAAAACTTTTGAAGAAAAAGGAATTAAAACAGTAAGTTCAAAGATGTATGTTGGTGATTATCAGAATCTTCAAAACGGGTCAGTAGTTGTTGACAGAAAACAAAACCTTTCTGAAATCTGTTCTAATGTATGTCAGCAGCACGAACGTTTTAAAGCAGAACTTATTCGTGCACAAGAAGCAGGTATTAAAATTTTTATACTTTGCGAACACGGAAAAGATATCAAAACTATTGAAGATGTTAAGAACTGGGTTAATCCACGTTTAAAGAAATCACCAAAAGCATTAACAGGTGAAAAACTTTACAAAATTATGAAGACACAAGAAGCAAAATACGGCATTACCTATCTATTTTGTGACAAAGAAGAAACAGGTGAAAAAATACTGGAAATTTTAGGGAAAAATTCATAAAGAAAGGAAGGTTTAATAGAAATGATTACTTTAACATTACTTGTTATCAGTTATGCTTTCAAATGTTGGAATCTTACATTCGGTGATTAAAAATTTCCACTTACCCCACTGCGTATATTACATACTATTTATATAAAGAAAAATACTAATATAAAGGAAGGTACAAAATTATGAAAATGAAGATTGAAAATAACAAAATTTATTATGGACAAGAACAGACAAAGGCAGCAATTGCTTATGTAGGAACTAAATATAAAAAAGCATTTCAACTGTCTAATATTCAAAATACTTTCAAAGATGGAATTATTTGCAAGTGTGCAGATATTACATTTTTAGAATAGGGGTGATTTTTATGGAACTGCACGATGTACTTAAAGAAAATGACTTGCATTTAGAAATTTGCAGATTACAGTTAGAAAACGACAAACTTAAACAGGAAAATGAAAGACTTAAATCTTTGATATTTTCTGTTGAAGATGAAACAGATATTATTAAATATACATTACTGCTTGAATGCAGAAGGGCAGTAGACAATTTAGAAAAGTTAGATTTTACCGACAAGCAAACACAGCTTGATTTCGTTGAAAAACTTACAAGGTGCATAAGTGACCTTAGTAAGTAATAGTTCTCCTTTCATATATTTTATTTTACAAGTTGAAGGCGAAAGCCTTCTTCTTTTTTTTTTTTTTTTTTTTTTTTTTTTTATGTCTTTTTTACTTTCTTTTATTCGTACCCCGAAGAAAAACGCACATTTGGCGTAAAACCGTCATACTATTATTAGAACGCTACAAAGAAAGCGGAAATTTTGTCGCACGGACGTTAAACGGGGGATTTTCAAATGGCAGAAGAAATTCTAAATAATACAACAGGCGAAGTTGGTACAAACGCAAATGCTAACAGTGTTGATTACGAATCAATTGTTAATAATGTTATACACGCAATTGAAGTAAAAAACGCTAAAAATGAAAAGTCTATTATATCTTCAAACTTTGATAAATTGTCTGATGATGATAGACAAACTGCATATGAATTATTTTATGCAAAAAAGAACGCAGAAGCGGAAAAAGTAAAGAAAGCAGAAGCGGAAAAAAATAAACTTTTTGAAAGTATGCAAAAAGAACTTGCTGCATACAAAACAAAAGAAAAAATGGATACATTAACAAATGCGGCTGGTGGAATTCTAACAGAACTTGACTGCACAGAAGAAGGCAGCAGAAAACAAGCAATTAAACTTGCTTTTTCTGGAATTGAAGCAGACAAGTATTTTGATGAAAATAATGAAATTAAAACAGAAGATTTAAAAGCAATACTTTCTGCAACACTTTCAGACGTTCCATCTTTGGTTTCTAAAAAACAGAAAACTGTAAATGTAAATATTGGAAATGTAGATGAAGGAAACCAAAAAGACGAATACGAAAGAATGTTAGACGCCATCGGTTATAAAAGAAAATAATAATTTAACGAGGTAAATAATAATGGCTATTGTAAAAGCTCAGAAGTACGTTCCTGTACTTGACGCAAAACTTGCACAGATTGTAAAAACATCTGTATTTGACACACAAGACAAATATGAATATGTAGAAAAAGCAAACACTTTCCTTGTTGCTGTTCGTGATTTTGATGGTCTTGATGATTACAGCAGAGCAAACGGTTATTCTGTTTCTGGTGTAGACGTTGACTGGGAATCATTCACAGTTAATTATGACCGCGGAAAGATGTTAGAAGTAGACGAGAGAGATAATGAAGAATCCGCAGGTGTTGCATTCCTTAACCTTGCTGGTGACTTCCAGGTTAGAAAAGTTGGTCCAGAAGTTGAACGTGTTCACATTGCTAACTATGCAAGCAAAACTGGTGTTCATTCTGTAAATACAGCAATTTCATCTGCTGCTGACCTTATCGCTGCAATTCGTGCTGGTATCGTTTATTCACAGAATAAATACAACGACCTTTCAGAATCTTATCTTTTAATCAATAACACAAATATGGGAATGATTGAAGATATGGATTCTTACAAATCAAAAGCAGTTCTTGCACCTTTCGGCGACAGAATTCTTACATTTGCTGACAGTGACCTTGTTGACGGTGTAACACTTACATCTAACGGCTTCACAACACCTGACACAGCAAACGCTATTGAATTTATGATTGTTCCTAAACAGGCAGTTATTCAGATTACAACACACGTTGCACCAAAAATTATAACACCTGACCAGAACCAGAACAAAGACGCTTACAAGTTCGGTTACAGACTTACAGCACTTAATGATGTATTTGATGAAAAGGCTGAATACATCTACGTTCACAAAGCAAATTTTTAATAAGCCCCACTGTTGAACCAGAAGACGCTGACGCAGTATTTTGGGGAACAAGTGTAAGTGATATGCAAGAAGATGTTTCTGTAAATGATAATTAACAGGAGGAACGGCATATGGCAAAAACTATCACTGGCACCTTGAAATATCTGGAAAGTGGACAACTTGTAACAGATTGGGGCGAAGGTAATTTCATAGCACTTAAATTTACTAATAATGACCCTGAAAAAATTAAAACAATTAAAGTTGGATTAGACCCGTCGCAAGGCAGCGGACTTGTTCCACTTGATGAAGATATGAACGGTGTCTTTAAAATAACAGATAAAGATACACAGAAATTCGTTGTAGAAAGTTATGACGAAGATGATAACTTACTTAAACGCGATGAATACGATTTAACTGGATTAACGTGTCAAAGTAAGACAGAATAACAAGGGCGAGGCATTCGCCTCCCCTTTTTTAATATTTTGAAAGGTAACAGAAAACAATGTTCGTAGATTTAGATCATTATTTTGATGTCTATCACGGCACAGTTTTAGATAACGATGACGCTGGCGAAAAGGCACTTAATAAAGCAATTAGACAAATAAACAGAATCGCTAATAATTCAATTGATAGCGGATATATAGAAAGCAAAGGCGAACCACTGCTTACCAAAGTTCAAACAATTGTTTGCGAACAGGCAGATTTTATATTTGCAAATGCAGACAAGATTGCAGAAGGTTCTTACGGTTCTGCTATTGAATCACGAACAATAAACGGCGTTTCTGTTAAATATTCTACATCAAAAATTTCTTCTTCAGTTCAAGTTGTAAATGGTGCTTTTATTCCTTCTGATTTATATGAAGAACTTGTGTTTTTAGGTTTGTGTTATAGGGGGCTTTTCTGATGAGTGACTTAGTTCCAAAAAGTTCTTGTACTGTTTCGGCAGTAATTGAAATAACTGGTGATTTAAATGAATACGGAACACCTTCTGTATTATTTTCAGGAAATATCAAAGGACACTGGCAAGTTTCAAATATTGAACAGCTAAACGGCACAGAAAGATTATTAGTTCAACAGGGTTCTTTTTTAACACCTGCGGAAAGTATTCCAGAAAATTTAAATTATAACGGTGGAAAAATAACACTAAAAGGACAAGTTTTTGAAATTGGTAAAGTTATTCCAAACTATGATTTATATGGAAAACTTGACTATTGGAGAATAACAACAGAATGAAAGTAGAATTTGAAGAAAGTGCTGAATTTAATCAACTGATTGAAGATTGTAGAACCTTAAATTTTGATTATTTAAAAGAAGGACCGCAAGGACTTCTTGATGATGTAGAAAGAATGCAAACGACCCCGAAAGATACGGGTTATACGGAAGAACACAATGCTATCTGGCGAAATGGTGACGAAGTAATAATAGGAAACACGAACACTGATTACGGTCAATATTTGTATGATAGTGGAAGAAGTTTCAAACAAGAAAAGAATAAACGTGCAAAAGATAGATGGTACGATATCACAGACGATAATTATGCGGGACTTGTTGAAATCGTCGTTGATGAAATAGGGGCAGAATTGAGGAATAGGAAATGATTACTAAACAAGAAATTGCAAATGTTTTAAAAAATTATGTTGACAGTTCTGTTACCATTTTTGCAAACAGAATGCCAAACAAGTTAAACAATCAAACTGCAAAAAGAATTATATCTGTTTCTGATTCATCTATGGACGGCGACGCTGATGTTAAAACGGAAGAATATGACCAAAAGTCATTTAAATTGACTGTTAGATATAACGAAGTAGAAGCAGATAGCGAAGAATTTTGTAACACGCTTTATGAAAGCGTTAAAAATATAAGAAACATACAGATAAATGATATAAATGAATGGTTATTTACTTGGAAAATTAAGAAACCTGTTTCAACTGGAAAAGTAAAAGATAACATTTACGAATATCAAATAGAATTTACAATAATTTATACGAGGTGAAAATAATGGCTAATAAGTTAGTTGTTTGTAAAGATAACATAGTAAAAATTAAAG
The DNA here is from genome assembly GCA_045530955.1 of Candidatus Gastranaerophilaceae bacterium. GTDB lineage: Bacteria > Cyanobacteriota > Vampirovibrionia > Gastranaerophilales > Gastranaerophilaceae > Zag111. The sequence continues at coordinate 10,762 of JAZSDA010000075.1, read as the reverse complement.
TAGGTGAAAACTTTGAACTTCTTGCTGGACAGACAGAATGCGAATTCACTAACGAAATCACAGCACAAGATACACAGTTCAAAAACACAACTTGGAACACAAACACACCTACATACAACAATGCAAGTGCTTCTGTAACTTGCCGCAGAATTGCTGACGACCCTGTTCAGTTATTCTTGCTTGAAAAAGAAGGACAGGTTGGTGATGATTGCCGTGTTGAAGCACAGATAATTTCTGGTGACGGTTTCACAAGAAGCGGAATTTTCAACGTAGGTCTTGAAAATGTTGGTGTTTCTGGTGCAGCTTCTGACCTTGCTGATTTCCAGGTAAATCTTACAAATGCAACTGCTGACGGAATCACAGTAACAAAGGATTCAACAAATGCAGCATATGCAGCAGCAAGAACAGCACTTGACGCAATGCTTGGCGACGATGACGATGAAGGCGATGAAGGCGATGGCGAATAATCACTTAAATTAGTATATATCTTTCATACTATTTTTAGGGAAGGGAATTGTTCCCTTCCTTATTTTTTAAGAAAAAGAAAGGAAAAATATAATGAAAAAACAAATTTATCCTAACACAAAAGTAATTAAATACGAACCTGCTATCAAAAACTTACAGTTTGAAATTTATGGCGAAAATTACACAGTTTGTACAGGTCTAAAAAGACTTCAAAAAGTTAGAAAACTTGCTAAACAACTTGACACAGCAGAAGACGAACTTGAAATAATTTTTAAAATTCTTGACCTTTTATTTTTTGACGGTTTCACAGATAAGATTGATTCAATTGAACCAAACTTTCCTTTTGAAGATTTCTTTGTTCAGGTAATGGACGCAGTAGAAGGAAATTATCCAACTGAACCAGTTGAAGAAGAAAAACAGGACGAAAACGAAGAACCAAAAAAAGAATAATGCCGTTTTGGGATTTCTTTGAAGATGAAGTTCTTTTAATTGGTGCATATTGTCATCATTATAATATGACAGTAGATGACTTTTACAATATGTCTATTTATGAATTTGACCTTCTTCTTCCTGAAATTATGTCAACTGAAACGGCGTTTGCAAACGTTGTTCGTTTAAGACGCGAAACTAATAAAGACAGAATTAAAAATTTTGATTTAGACCAAAAAGCAGAATGGGATAAATATCAAAAAAGGCTACGTATCTGGGATAAAAAAGAAAATGAACGTATTAATAAATGGCGTGAAGAACATAAAGACCAGATTGAAGCAAAACAAAGAGAAATTGAAGAAAAGAAAAAGATTGCCGCTGAAAAATTACAGAAAATGTTAAATAAATCATAATCGGAGGTAGATTATGGCTGAAACACAAGGCGGCGTTGTAGTTATTAAGTTTAAAGCAGATACTACTGACCTTGAAAAAGCAAAAAAGACCATTTCTAATTTTAACAAGCAAGAACTTGCACAGGAAAGAAATGAACTTGCAAGACAAAGAAACGAACTTGCTAAACAGCGTAATGAAATCAATGCAATAAACGCTGCTACAAAGGCAAAAGTTGCAGAAATTAGACGTGAAGAAGCAATCACTAAAAGAATTAAAGCAAATAATGATTCTTTAAGAAATACGGCTAATGAACGTCTTGCAACTGAAAGAAATAGACTTGCTGCTGAAAGAAATGGAATAGCACAGCAAAGGGCAGGAATTGCCGCTTTAAATGCACAAACAAAACAATATGACGCACATACTAAACGAATAAAAGTAGATAATGACCGTATCAATCAAGCAATTAAAAATAGAATTGCTACTGAAAAATTAAATCTACAAGCACAAAAACAGCAGAATTCAATGTATAAAAAAATGAATGCTTCTGCTGGTAAATTAAATACAACTATTAAAGCAATAGGTTCGCAACTTTTGGCATTTGCTTCAATCGCTGCTATTGCTAATTTTGCAAAGGCTTGTGTTACTGCTTCCAGTGATGTTGTAGAAATACAAAACGTAGTTGATAACGCATTTCCAAGTATGACCAAAGAAATTGACGAATGGGCTAAAAATTCCGTTAAACAATTCGGTATGGCACAATCAGAAGCAAAGAAATATGCTTCTATGTTCGGTCTTATTTCCAGAAGTGCAGGACTTGCAGAAAAGGACGCTTATAAATTAGGTACAAACCTTACGGCTTTAACTGCTGATATAGGTTCTATGCTTAATATGAAAAATGAGGAAGTGTTCACAAAACTTCGTTCTGGTATTCTTTCAGGTGAAACAGAATCTATCAAACAACTTGGTATTTCAATGACTGAAACTGACATTCAGGCGTGGCTTTTAACAAAAGGCATAACTGACCAGTATAGAACAATGTCACAAGCAGATAAGATTGCTGTTCGTTATAATTATACATTAGAAAAAACGAAGTTAATGCAGGGCGATTTCGCCGCTACGAATGGAACCTGGGCGAACCAGACCAAACAACTTAGTTCTAATATAAAAGAATTACAGGCAAATTTAGGCACGTTTTTACGTACTGCCCTTTTACCACTTTTACAAGTATTAAATAAAATCATTGCAGCAGCAAATAACGCAACTATTGCTTTTAAAAATTTCTTATCTAAAACTTTTAATATTAAATTTGATAATACAGGAATAAGTGAAGGAACGGAAGCAATTGAAGAAGGACTTGGCGGCATTGAAGAAAGTGCTAATGACGCAGCCGCTGCTATTAAAAAGACACTTGGACCACTTGACCAGTTAAATATTTTAGGTGAAAAAAATTCAGGTAGTAAAACCGCTGGTGCTGGCTTTGGTATTATGGACCTTGGCGAAGTAGAATCAAAAGATGTTGGCGGTGATGATTTAAATCAAAAGAATGAATTACTTGGAAAAATAGCAGAAAAAGCAAAAGAAATTGCTACTTCTTTCAAATCTGGTTGGGATATGGATTTTGACCCTACTAAGTGGGAACGTGTAAAAGATTCACTTAGTGGCATTAAAAAGACCATTACAGAAATAGCAACAAGCGACGAAACTAAAAATGCACTTGATGACTATGCTAATAGAATGGCTAATAGTTTCGGAAGAATTTCTGCAAGTGTTGCAAATATCGGCGGAAGTATTGCTGTAAATGTAACGGAAGGAATGAACAGGGCACTTGCAAATCATAAAGATGAAATTCAGACAACATTAGTTGAAACATTAGATTTAAAAGCAAGACAGGGCGAAATTACAGCAAAAGCGTCAGAAGCAGTTGCTACTATTGCAAGCACATTAGAATCAGAAGGAAGTATCAGAATAACAAGTGCACTTGATGGAATACTTATTTCAGCAGGTTCAACTATTACAAGATTATATGAAAGACTTAAAACTGACATTCTTGATATGCTTGTTAAACCGCTTACAGATAATGCTGGAAAATTTAAAGAAACTTTTGACACAATTCAAGAATATTTAGCACCTATGTTTGAATCAGTTGAAAGTTTTGTTACTGAAACAGGTCAGGGCTTAGTTGATATGTATGACCAGCATTTTGCTCCAATGTTTCAAGCAATTGGCGAATTTTTAAGTGAAATGACTTCGTTCCATAATGATGTTCTTAAAATATTCGTAGATAAATATTTAGCACAAATTTCTGAATGGTTTACTGATTTTACAGAAAACAAATTAAAACCACTTTGGGCAAATATAACAGAAATGTTTGGTGAAATTGCTGACGCTATTAAAAACGCACTTCCAATAATAGAACCTATTTTGAAAATAATAATGGGACTAATTGCCGCAATCGTTTCGGTTGTTTTAGACATCTTAATTCCTGTTATTGAAAATGTTATAAATGTTGCTGTTGATGTTATAGACGGCATTATTGTAGCAATTAAAGGCAGTTTGAAAGTTATAAACGGACTTATCACAGGTGACTTTGCGAAAGTTATTGAAGGCATTGTAGATATAGTCGGCGGTGTAATGGAAAGAATTGCGGGCGTTGTTGATGGTGTTATTAATACAATCGTTGACGCAATAAATAACCTTTTCAATACTTCGTTCAGTCATTCAAATCTTGTTGGATTTGTTAAAAACTTAGTAAATTCAATTATTGGCACTGTTAAAGGCGGAAAAGAGTCAGAAACTTCTGGAAAATCTTCTGGCAAAACTTCAAACGTTCGTCACTTTGCAAATGGTGGTGCTTTCCTTCCTGGTCATGAAGTTCTTGGCATTTTAGGCGATAACAAGCGTGAAAAAGAATACGCACTGACAGAAAGTCACCTTGATGATATTGCAAGAAGAACAGCAAGCATATTACAAGGCGGACAATCTGCACAGGCTGCTGGCGTTGGTAATATCAATTTGCAAATTCAGATGGACGGCGAATGGTTAGACGCAAGAATTTTAAAAGTTTCAGAAACGAACGATTTTAGAGGTTAATTATGACAATAGGACTGATAAAAATAAATAACATAGATTGTTCTAATAATATTACAAAGATGACTATTAAAGCCGCTGACCTTCACGACCAGGATTCAGGACGTGCAACAAACGGAATTGCTTATGTAAATATTGTTAGAAAAGACCAAATGGAACTTGCACTTGAATGGCAACTTGTAGACGATGACTACAAAAATACAATTTTAAGTGCAATCTCAGACGGAAAAGATATAGAAGTTGATTTTACTTATGATGGAGTAGATTTTGGAAAACACATAGAAGCGTCTTATCGCGGAAACAGAACAGTTGATTTTGTAGGCGTTGGAAATACTAACGGAACAAAACGACTTTGGAATGTGTCTTTTTCGCTGATAGAACAATAATAAATGACTATTAGTCAGTTTTTTTAAAGGGCGGCTTGACCGTCCTTTTTTAAATGACAAACTGTCATACTAATATTATAGGAGGTTTATTATGTTTGAGGTAAATGAAGCATATAAAAATACATTAAACAAAGGTTCACTTCCAGAAAATGCAGAAATTTCTGGAAAAATTTCACTTAAAAACGGTGATGAAATAGAACTAAGTGCTGAAAATTTAATTTTTTCTTCTTTAAACATAAATAATAAATCTTGCAGTGGTTCTTCTTTAGAAATCGGAAGTGCTTTCATCGGTGAATGTAAATTTCAATTAATAACTGATTTGTATTCATATGATTTATATGACGCAGAAGTAACTATATTTTATGACGCACTTGGTAATCATATTCCGCTTGGCGTTTATTATATAAGTCAAGCAACAAGAAAAAGCAAAGTTTTAAGTATTACTGCTTATGACGGTATGCAAAAATTTGACGAAAATATAGGAAACTTTACTTCAAATGGTCGTGCTTTTGCAATGCTTTCTTGGTTATGTAATCAAACAGGAACAGAACTGGGAAATACAGAAGAAGAAATAAACGACCTTGCTAATAGTGATATTGTTTTGAACATTTCAAGTGGATTATATACAACATACAGGGACGCACTGAAAGACGTAGCGTCTACACTTGGCGGATTTGCAACAATGAACCGTGAAGGAAAACTTGAAATAAGACAATACAAATCACAAGCAAACGGAACACTTACAGCAAGACAAAGAAAAAATCAAACAATTAGCGAATACACCACATATATAAGTGAAATAGATTTAAACGTTGACAATATCGTTTACAAATCAACAACTTCACAAAACGACGGACTTTCCTATTCATTAACTAACAAAATGATAAAGGGACTTGTTTCAACAGTACAGCCTTCCGTTGATAATATTCTTGACGCTGTCAAAGATGTAGTTTATACACCTGCAAAATATAACGTTGTTTATAATCCTATTTTTGATTTAGGTGATATGATTCAAGTTCTTGCAGATGGTTATGTTTTACAAAATGATATTAAAACTATCATAACTTCGTTTTCTTTTACTTTTCATTCGTCTTCAGAAATTACTGGCGTTGGTGAAAGTATATTTTTAGCAAAACGAAATAAAAAATCAGACGCTTCAAGTGCTGCTAATTCAGCAAGTGCTTATGCAAAAAATAACGGAACTTATATTGAAACTTACGAAAATATTGAAAGTTATAACGTAGGAAGTACAAGACAGAATATAACAGCAATTGATTATGCAAATGGAAGTGCTGATGTAATTGTTTTACACGGTCAGGCTTGTATTGATTGCACGACAGAAGGAACGATACAACTTATTTATTCTGTTGATGGTGAAGACGAAACATTTAAGCCAAAGCATTTAATACACGAAGGATATAACACAATTGAATTCTATTGTTATTTCCTAAGTCCACAAGAAAACTGGTTAAGTACTTATGCAGTTGATATTCAATCAGATGACGCTGTTGGAACTATTTCAATAGGCGACATTCGTGCTGATGTTATGGCAACAATGACAGGAAATGGCAGATTTATAGTAGATAACATTTTTGATGAACAAATTCCTTTTTATAATCGTGATGATTCACTAAACAATTATTTAATAGGAACAGAAGACCCTTACGCAGAGGAGGAAGAAAATGGCTAAGACCAAATATATTGAATATATTCAAAACTGCGGAAATTTAGATACTGATATTACGCAAGATATTGCATTAAAACAGTCAAATCAAGTTGAAACTATTATTTTACTTGATAAAGACAACAAAAGTAATGAATTTATTGCAGATGATGTAAACATTACATATATGCGTAAAATACAAGAAGGCGAAAGGGAAATTTACGAAGATAAAAACGGAAATGAAGGATATAAGCAAACTTATAACTTCGGAATGGAAGAATTTTCTGGACAAGTTTCTTCTGTATGCCTTGCAAATAAAAATTTTATTGACCCAAGATTTAAAAATTCATACAGTGTTGCTTCTGGTTCAGATATTTATGGAACAAATCAAACACTTAGTTTTAGTACAAGTGACATTTTAACACAGTATTCACGTATTTTAGATGTGGATTATGAAAACGGCACATTAATAACATTTAATATTAAATACGCAAATAATGAATGGGCGGCAGTTTTTTGTAAATGGAATCACAATTTTAGAAATTTCAGAATCGGCGGGGCTGCTTCTTATTTTTATCTTAACGAAGTTCTCTCTGTTGATATAGGTGATTTGATAACAATTCCAGACGGTCACGGAAACTGGAACCCTGTAACAGATATGTACAAGGAAGCAATGCTTTATTACGGTATTGATGAAGTAAATAAGAAATACGTATTAGTTTATACGACAAAAACAGAAAAAGTTTTTAATACTTTACTAATAGACATTGAAGATATGACACAGACAACAGTTCATAAAATGATTTTACCAAATGAAGCAAGTTGGACATCAAATATGAACTGGAACTATTTTAATAGTCGTTTTGGTTATAATAGCAGACCAGGATTATTTTATAACGGTAAGTTTGCTTTTCCGCTTTATACAGTGCGTACTGAACACGAACAAGAAATAAGCGGCGTTTATATGTGTTTGATTGACCTGCAGGATAGCACAAATATAACAGCACTTGAAACACATTTTATTGACACAGACGGAAGCGAAACTGACTGGAATTCAAATTATCCTGCAAGAACTTATCAACCACTTATAAAAAGCGGCTGCGGCACTGCTATTTCAAGCAACTGGACTGTTAAAAATAATGTTGCATATATAAAGAAAGATAATAACCAAGATTGGGGCTTTTATTATAAAGGTATGATGTTAAAAACGAAGATTTCTGGAAGTGGTGCTGTTCAAATATCATTTCAGTGGGTAACTTGTCCTTATTGTTTATCAATAAGTGAAACACTTTCAAAACCTTTTATAAAAACATTAAATAAGCCCGTTAAATATACTTTTAGGATAGTAAATACAGGAGGAAATTTCTATGACTAATTACAAATATCAGTTAAAACTTACAGTAGGTTCTGATGAATATTTAGCAGATATTTCCTTTAATGAAGTTTTAGATACTTGTTTTAATAAAAGACACAGAAGAATTAATGACTTTGGCGGTCAACCTTATCCATCAAATGCAAATACACTTTCTGGTTATTTAACTAATGGAATTGTAATGACTGATAGTAATCTTGAAAAAATTCCAAAAAATTCCAGTTTTTTATGGCGTGGATATCGTGGCACACAATATAGTAATTACAGCGGTACAGTCGGAAAAGTTGGAATAGTTTGTGAAAATATTATAAGAAATTCTGATAAAAACTTTTATACTACACCTATTAGCGGTCTTGCTGGTCTTGCTGGTTTAGACGCAAGTCATTATAAAAAAGACAATGAAACTTATAATCTTTTTGGACTTGGTAAAGAAAAAGAACTTATTTCAACAAATAGAACTGGCGTCCTTATTTATCCTGTACTTTTTGAAAGAATAAATCTTAAAAAAGCAAGTTGGGGACTTGATGGTTCTTCTAATCTTGAAATGCGTGACAGATTTGGAAACGATGAAAGAAAAACACTTGGAACTGTTAGGGTAAGTGATACTTGCTTGAATGCATACGCTGGCGGATATGGTGGAAGTGGTAGCGTTTATGATTTATTTGAAGTAGATAAACAGACAGAAACGCAAACTGTTGGCGGTGTTGATATTAGTTATGACACTTGGAATTGCTTATTTGTTTGTGATAATAGTCACTACGGAAATACAAACGGGGAAAGTTACACACAAAATGATGATTACATTTTTGTAAATGAATGGGTTTTATATAAAGCAATTCGTGTTGGACAATATAACAATCCAAATACACCGTATTCACAATATCCATTTAAACCTTCAAATTGTGATATTTATTACAATATGTCAACAAAGAAATTTGAAGAAGTTCCTGCTTCTGCAAGTTTTGAAGGACGTTTAAATTATCAGATAATCAGCAAAGAAGATTTTGAATCAGTTGATGGATTTATTAAAACTGATAATTTTACAGTTGATTTATCAACACTTCAATATACAGGTTCTACATCAATTTCAGAACCAGAAGTAATTGTTTTAGGCGAAAACAATATCACACCTTCTGTTTATATAAGTGACAGAACGCCTTATAGATTTTATGCAGTAGGTGCTGACGAAAATAAGATTTATCTTGGTGGTGGTTATTCACTTACAAATAATACTTCGCTATATTCTTACAATATAGCGGACCTTTTGCAACAGCCTGAAACTTTAAGTCTTACACTTGAAACGACTTCAAATATCGGCGATTTTTTAAATGATAATTATAGAAAGAATTTATATAAAATCGCTTGCATTCCAGATGCTTCAATTTCGGGCGTTGATAGTAGTATAGGTCCTTTATTTGATAAAGAAACTGGTATTGTTAATGATTATGGTTTTATTAACTGGCTATGTTCGGGAATGGCAGATTTTGGCAGTGTTCAAATTTCTTCTGGACAAATTTTTAGTTTTGAACTTGTTGAAACGATTACCAACAACTAAAAAAAATCATACTATTATTAGAAAGTTTAAATAAAAAGGAAACAAAACTATGAAAATAATTTTTGAAAATGGAAAATTTAAAACTGAAAAAAAAGGTTTTGTACAATATGACTACGGTCAGACAGTTATTATAAGCGGTTTAGATTACAGCGAAGATTATTTAGTTTTCCAATTTATCAAAAACGGTCAGCAAATAGATTCACTTGGTCAGAAAAATGAACAGGGCGATTTTATCGTTTCTGTTCCTGACCAATTTTTGCAGACTGCTGGCGATATTTTAATCTATTGTGTTTATAAAACTGTTGAAAAAGGACAGACAGAAAATTGTGCAGTTTTAGATGTTCTTGCCCGTGAAATGTATGAACCAGTAGAACCACAACCTTATCACGATATTATTGCAGAAATTCTGGAAAAATTAGCAGAATTACAGTATGAAATTGACCACTGGACCATTACAGAAGAACAGTTTGAAGAAATTGTTCAGCGTGTTGAAAGTGAAATTGACCTTGATGATTATTATGATAAGACAGAAATAGACGACCTTCTTGATAACAAAGCAGATGTTAGTGATATTCCTGATATTTCTGGACTTGCAACAAAACAAGAACTTACAAGTGGATTATCAGCAAAAGCAGATAAGACAGATACTTATACAAAGACAGAAGTAGATAATTTGATTCCAGATGTAAGCGGATTTGCAACAAAAACAGAACTTGGAACTTTGTCTGATAATGTTGGACAAGCACTTTCTGCACTTGGTCAAAGTTTAAATGGCACAAATAATAGAGTTTCAACACTTGAAACAGATAAGGCTGACAAATCAACAACTTACACAAAAACAGAAACTTATTCAAAAACTGAAATAGATAGCATTCTTGGTGATATTCAAACGGCATTGGAGGCAATTTAATATGGGAACAATAGCACAGGAAATTACAAGAATTCAAGGGGCAAAAAGTGATTTAAAAGCGTCAATTATAAATAAGGGCGTTCAAGTTCCATCAAATGCCTTAATAGATGATTATGCAAGTTATGTTGACCAGATTCAGCAAGGCGGGGGCGGAAATATATTTGACGGAATTTATTTGGATGGGCTTTTAACAACAGCAAGACAAAACAATTCAGGGACAGGAAGATTTTTAGACAATTTAGATTTATTATATAATGCGGATTTTTCAAATATAACAAATCAAACATTTGATTATTACGCATGTGGCGTTAAAACTACTTCAGAAAATGCACAAAAGATTTTTGATATTTTTACAAAAGCATTACGCAACGCAAGCACGTTATATTCAACAACTTTTAGCTCTGTTTTCTATAATTTAAGCACAACAGATTCAGACAGAATAATTACTTTTAAGCCATATTATAATAATTCTAATTCAAATTTAATTTTTAATCGTTTTTTT
>JAZSDA010000060.1:0-75778 GCA_045530955.1 Candidatus Gastranaerophilaceae bacterium | reverse complement strand
GCTGTTCGCCCATTAAAGCGGCACGCGAGCTGGGTTCAGAACGTCGTGAGACAGTTCGGTCCATATCCGGTATACGCGCAAGAGATTTGAGTGGAGTCTTCCTTAGTACGAGAGGACCGGGAAGAGGGGACCTCCAGTGTATGGGTTATCCTGCCAAGGGTAAACGCCCAGTAGCTGTGTTCCAAGCGGATAAGTGCTGAAAGCATATAAGTACGAAGCCCACCACAAGATGAGATCTCTCATAGCACAAGCTAGTAAGTCCCGTCGCAGATCACGACGTTGATAGGTCAGAGGTGTAAGAGTGGCAACATTTTCAGCCGACTGATACTAATAGGACGAGGGCTTTTCCTAAAAAGGATTGATGAAAGCGTAGCTTATAATATTTATGCAACTTTCAGCGTACAGGTTTCGCTGGTGACCAAACGTGAGGAAAACACCCGTTCCCATCCCGAACACGGTCGTAAAGACTCATAGTGGTGACAATACTTGGGGGGCCACCCCCTGGGAAGATAACTAGTTGCCAGCATCTAATTTAGAAAACGAGAATTGAACAAAGGTTTGATTCTCGTTTTTTTATGAGGAAAACACCCCCTCTCGCAAAACGTGACATTTAGTCACCTTTTGCTCGGCAGAGTCATCCCGAACACGGTCGTAAAGACTCATAGTGGCGACAATACTTGGGGGGCCACCCCCTGGGAAGATAGCTAGTTGCCGACGTCTAATTTAGAAAAAAGAGAAATAAGACAAAAGTCTATTTCTCTTTTTTTTGTAATTGAACCCTCTCCCTAGCCCTCTCCATAGGAGAGCGAGTTCACAAAGCTATAATACTGAATTCTTCTGGACTATCGTCCTCAGAATGACGATAGCTATGGCATAGTTGCCGAGGGGTAAATTAGATTTAGAAAAAGAGAAATAAGACAAAAGTTTATTTCTCTTTTTTTTGTAATTGAACCCTCACCCTAACCCTCTCCATAGGAGAGGGAAGATAAATAACGGCTATCTTTTTTTTTTACGGGTCAAGCTAGCTATTGTATATTTCAAAAGAAATATACAGATAGAGCCAAGGGGTAACCGATAAACCCTCTCCCTAGCCCTCTCCATAGGAGAGGGAAGTTCATTAATGTTGGGTTTTATCTAATCTACTTGCTTAAAGTCTGAATTTTTAGTCCGGTTCAGAATGTCAAAAATTTGACGAATTTTGTGTGAAATTATATAATCATCTTATGACTAATAAAAATCATAAATTTAATATTTCTTGGAAATGGTTAGGCTTTTTTATTATTGCTTTGATTTTCTTATCTATTTCGATATTTTTTATTATGCAAGCTGATTTTCTTGCTGATAATATAATGTTTTTCCCCGATGATCCTTATATTTATTGGATTTTTGGTTGGATTCTTTTTGTTATATCTTTTATTGCGTTTTCAGTATCTGCTATAAATCTTGTGCAAAGATGTAATCATTACTTTAAGAATAAAAAATCTGAAAATGTAATATCTGAAGATTAGATTTTATAGTATAATTATCTTATGGCAAGAAGAGCTAAATCAACTACGACTAAAAAGACTACTGCAAAATCTATGGCTAAAGATGTTGCGGATAAAGTTGTTAAAAAAGCCTCAAAAAAAGTTCAACAAAAGGCTTCTAATTGGGTTGCTAAATTTGTTGCCTTTGTTATTCTCTTTTTAATGAGTGCTTGTGGTGTATTTTATTTTTCTCTGAATTATGTTCCAAATGCTCGTTATGAAGAACAAATCATGCGTCCAAATATGAAAGAAGCATACTATGTAAGCCAGTGGTGTCGTGATGATTTTGGAAAAACAGAATTTCCACTTTGGGATAATACCCGTGTAGATTGTCTTACTAAAGATTATGCAATCGAATTTGATTTTGCTCACAAGTGGGCAGAAAGTGTTGGGCAATCTTTATATTATGCAAAAATGACAGGAAAGAAACCTGCGGTTGCTCTTATCATGTCAGATTTATCAGATTATAAATATGTAAAACGCATAGAACGCCTTGAAAATGGGATTAAGATATTCTTAATCAAAGCATATTAGTTTGTAAAATTATTTATCTTTTTATTTAATAGTAATATTTTTTATTGTATTATTTTGTTATGGATATTATTGAGGTTAAAGAAGTCTGGAATCGGGTTAAGGATGAGTTGGAAGTCAACCTGCCTGAGCATATTTTTGGTACATGGATTACTCCGTTAGAAGCTGTTGATTGTGAAAATGATACATTAGTGCTTATTTCACCACATCAAATGGCTATCGATATCTTACGTAAAAGTTGGACTGATAAAATTAAAGAATCAGTGCGTTCTGTGTTAGGTGAAAGTGCAACTTTTTCTATTACTTATGATCCAGATTTTGCTGAAAAATATATCAAAGCTCGTAAAAAAGAATTGGCAAAACAAATTGCTGGTCAAACAGAAGAAGATAAAAAAGTTGAAGATGCAAAATTGTCCTTAGCACAAATGCAATCTAATGCTAATCTTAATCTAAATTTAAAATTTGATAATTTTGTAGTTGGTGATAATTCAAAATTTGCATACAATGCAGCGTTTTCTGTTGCGAATAATCCAGCTAAAAAATTTAATCCATTATTTATTTATGGTGCGTCTGGGTTGGGTAAAACTCACTTAATGCAGGCTATTGGACATTATGTTATTTTCAATAAGCCAGAATTAAAAGTGCGTTATATTCGTATGGAAGATTATTTTAACGAATGGATGAAATGCTTCCAATACAACGAAGGTGCTAATGGTAAGAAAAACGTTGGTTGCAATAATGCGTTAATGAGAAAATTTCACCAAAAATTCCAAAATGTTGATATTCTTTTAATGGATGATATTCAATTTATTGAGTCAAAAATGAAAACTATGGAAGATTTTTTCTCAACTTTTGAGGCTTTATATACAAATAACAAGCAAATTGTTATCGCATCAGACAGGCTTCCTGCGGATATTCCAAAATTGGATAATCGTTTGAGAACTCGTTTTGAGATGGGACTTGTTGTTGATATGTTGCCTCCTGATTTTGAAACACGTGTAGAAATTGTTAGGGCTTATGCAAAAGAACTTGAAGTTGAATCAGATGATGAAGTTTTTGAATATATTGCGGATAACTTTGTGAATAATGTTCGTGAGCTTAAAGGTGCATTCAACAAGGTTAGTGCTTATGCAGAATTTTCAGGTTTAGGGGTAACTTTAGATGTGGCTCAAAAAGCTCTAAATTGTGCGGTTCGTAAAAAGGATTTGACTGTTGATAAAATTGCTCAAAATGTTGCTGATTATTATGAATTAACAGTAAAAGATTTAAAAAGTACTGCACGTCAACAAAAAATTGCTAATGCTCGTCATATTGCAGTTTATCTGGCACGTGAAGTTTTACAGATGAGTTATGAATCAATTGGTGAATTCTTTAATAAAAAGCACACAACAATTATGTATTCTTATGATATGGTTGCAGATAAACTTAAAACTGATTCTGATTTAAAATCTGTAATTGAGGAATTAAAAACTTCATTAAGGGGTTAAGTTATGTATGATTATATAAATGGGAAATTTACTTATAAAACATCTGGTTCAAAAGGTTGTTATATCACTGTTGAAGCTGGTGGTATTGGTTACAGATTTGAAATTATGGAAAGAGATTTTGTTAATCTTCCAGAATTGTGTGAGGATTTGAAAATTTATTCAGTTTTACTTCACAGAGAAGATAAAATGTCTTTTTGCGGTTTTTTGAAGCGTGAAGATAGAGATATTTTTAATATCTTAACTTCTGTTTCTGGTGTTGGTTCTAAAATGGCATTAACTCTATTAAATTCGTTCGAAGTAAGTGATTTGGTAGGTTTTGTTTTAGACGGTAATTTTAAAGAGTTAACAAGAGCAAAAGGGGTAGGTCCGAAATTAGCTCAAAAAATTATTTTAGAACTTAAAGATAAATTAACTTCTTACAATGATGTAGTGCCTGTATCCGCTGCGGTTTGTACATCTTGTGTTGGCGTTAAATCTCAAAATGTTGAAGATGCTCAAATGGTATTATTGTCATTAGGTTACAATAAAGATGAGGTTTCAGGTGCGATATCAAGAGTGTTGGCATCTGTAACAAGTGAACCGTCTGCAGAAGAAATATTAAAAGAATCATTAAAAGTTTTATCTATATAAAAAAGAACCTTGCTAAATCTAGCAAGGTCTTTTTCGTTTATTATATTAGTAATTAGAAACCAATTGTAAATAGTGCGATTAAACCTGCAAGAACTAAGGCTGGTCCAAATGGTAAGTATAATCCATTTTCGCCTTTGTTTTCTTTAAGTCCTAAAACAAGTTCGCCGCAAGTGAATAAACCGATAGCTAAAAGTACGATTAAACTAGTCCAGTATGCAATTTTATGAGTTAACCAACCCGCATTTTGTGCGTACAAGTAGCCAATTGTATAAAGTACAAAAACTGTCAAAGAACCTAGAGTTACCCAGCTTTTTGATTGAATTAGTTTTTTTACAAAAATAGGGATAGTTACCAATAATTGTAAAACGCCAGCCAATACTAAAATTGCAAATAAAACTTGGAAAATTGGACCAAAGTTTGTATAAATTGGTGAACAACCAAGAAGTGCACCAAATACAGAGCCAATACCTGCTGCAATATAAGAATCACCTTCGCCAAATGCTCTAGCACCAACTGTTACAAGTCCAAGTCTTGAAATCGCTTCAATGATTAAAAAGCCCATAATAGCAGCTGCTAAGCAAAATAAAATTGGGCAAGTTAAGAAAAAGTCTAAGTCAATTTTTGGCAGACCATTTGCTTTTGAAAAGCCTATGAATGATGCAATTGCAAAAACTGTACTGTAAACAATGCCTAAGCCAATAAGTGGTAAAGTATGAGCATCAGATACCTTTCTTTCTAAAATATCAGTTCCTGCAATAGCAATAAATAAGCAAGTTACAATTAATGAGAATACATAAATTATTATTTGAGGAATACTGATAGGGTTAATTACTGATAAGCCAAATATTGGGTCAAATGGCATACAGAATCTCAAGAATAACGCTACAAACAATATGGCAGTTACCAGTTCAACTATTGGGTATTGGATACTGATTTTTTCTTTACAGAACCCGCATTTCCCTCTTAAAAATAAGTAAGAAAATACCGGAATGTTATGATACCATTTCAAAGGTGTTTGGCATTTTGGACATTTTGAACCAGGAAAAACGATTGATTCTTCGCTTACTGTTCTTAATATCACAACATTCATAAAACTTCCGACACATAGCCCGATTACAAATATGAATGCTAACATAATAATAGAAAGTAACATTTTAATCTCCTTTATAAAGTAATCTCTTTTTCGTTCATTTCTTTTTGAATAATAATGTATAATTTATTCAATGCTTTTTTTAGAATTCTTGAAACTTGAGTAGGTGAAACGTTTAATTTCTTCGCTATTTCTTTGCGTGATTCCCCCTCAATATAATACATATTAATTGCAATTCTGTCGTTTTGAGGTAATTTGTTAATCGCAAATTCTATGATTTTTTTATTAGCGTAAGTATCCTCAAAACTTGTTTCTTCATTATCTTGAATTCTATCAAGTAAAGTTTCTCCACCTTCTTGAGTGTATATGTTTTGGTCTAGCGAAATCATATTTTTGATAAGTTCAATATTCATGATTTCTTCGACTTTATCAAAAGGTAAATTAACATAATTTGCGACTTCTTCAACGGTTGGAATTTTTGTATTGTTTTCGGAAAGCTCATCAATAGCTTCTTTTACCTTTGACATATTAGCAATAGTTTCTCTTGGTGTTTTAACAAGGTTAGCTTTATCTCTTAGGTAATGGAAAATCTTACCTTTGATAACTTTACTAACGTATGTTTTGAAACTTCCTCTTTCTTCTATTCTATATGTTTCAATAGCGTTTAGAACCCCTACTGCTCCAACTTGTATTAGGTCATCTTTTGAAATAGTGCTTGGTAATGGATAAAATGCCATAACTATTTTTTTTACTAATTTTAATGTTTCTTGGATTAGACGCAAATATACGACGTGTTTTTTCTTCACGTCTGTTTCATTTTTGTATTCTAGAATTAAATCCTCGAGTTTTTCTAATTCTGATACTTTTAAATCAGCCATAATCCCCTTCTTCCTACATGTAGTATAACATGCTTTCAATAAAAATCTAAATTTTAAATTTCGTTAATATATATAATCATGACCGATGTTTATGCTATCATTTTATTATAGAGTATTTTTAAGGAGCAAAATCAATGATTACAGTAAAAGATGTAGAGCACGTTGCTAAATTAGCAAGATTAGAATTAACAGAAGAAGAAAAAGTTTTATACACAAAACAACTTGGTGATGTTTTGAAATATGTTGATCAAATGAACGAAGTTGATACATCTAATGTTAAACCAATGACTCAGGTTATTGATTTTGTTAACGTTATGAGAGAAGATGTTCCAAATCAAGAAATCTCTAAAGAAGCATTGATGTCAAATGCTCCAGATGAGGAAAATGGTTTCTTTAAAGTTCCTAAAATTAATTAGGTTAAAAGGGTAATAATTAAAAGTTTTATTTGTCATTCTAAAATTTAGAATGGCGTGTAAGGATTAAGAAAGTAGGGATTATGACAAAATATATATTTGTAACAGGTGGTGTAGTTAGTTCCTTAGGTAAAGGGATTATAGCAGCATCTCTAGGTCGCTTGTTTAGATCAAGAGATTATTCTGTAATTATTCAAAAGTTTGATCCTTATATAAATATAGATCCAGGGACAATGAGCCCGTTCCAACACGGTGAAGTTTTTGTTACTGATGATGGTGCAGAAACTGACTTAGATTTAGGTCATTATGAAAGATTTACTGATACAAGTTTTGGGCAAGTAAATAATGTTACATCAGGTAGAATTTATCAAGAAGTAATTAATAAAGAACGTCGTGGTGATTATTTAGGTGCAACAGTTCAAGTTGTTCCTCATATTACAAATGAAATTAAAACAAAAATTGTAGCAGCGACAAAACAATTTAAACCTGATTTTCATATTATTGAAATTGGTGGTACTATCGGCGATATCGAAAGTTTGCCATTTATCGAAGCAATCAGACAATTTAAGTCGGAAGTTGGTTTTGGTAATGCTATTTCAGTGCATTGTACATTGTTACCATACTTGCCAACATCAGGTGAATTAAAAACAAAACCATCACAACACAGTGTGAATGTTTTAAGAAGTTATGGTATTCAACCTGAAGTTTTGGTATGTAGAACGGCAAAACCTATTCCAAAAACTGAAAAAGAAAAATTGGCTTTATTCTGTTCTGTGCCTAAAGATGCGGTTATTGAATGTCGTGATATGAAAACAATTTATGAGGTTCCGCTTGCACTTGAAGCTCAAAATATGTGTTCAGTTGTTCTTAAAATGTTAGGAATGGAAGAACGAACTCCTGATCTTGCATCTTGGGAAGCTTTGGTAAATAAAATTAAAAATACTGAAAAAACAATTAAAGTAGGTATTGCTGGTAAATATACAAAATTATCAGATGCTTATATTTCTGTTGTAGAATCTTTAAAACACGCAGGATATGCTAATGCTGCTTCTGTTGAAATTAAAATGATAAATTCAGAAGAATGCGTTGATATGGCAAGTTGCAAAAAACAATTGGAAGATTTGCACGCAGTTGTTGTTCCTGGCGGCTTTGGTGTTCGTGGTATTGAAGGTAAATTAAATGTTATTAGATATGCTCGTGAAAATAATCTTCCGTTCTTGGGAATTTGTTTGGGTATGCAATGTGCAGTTATCGAATATGCAAGAAATGTTGTGGGTCTAAAAGGTGCAAATTCAAAAGAATTTGATGAACATCCAACATATCCTGTAATTGATATTATGCTTGAACAGAAAAATGTTAAAGGTTATGGCGGTACAATGAGATTAGGTGCATATGATTGTCATTTGAAAAAAGATTCAGTTGCGGCTAAGGCTTATGGAACTGATGTTATTTCAGAACGTCATAGACACAGATATGAAGTTAATAATGAATATATTGAAAAAATTTCAGATGCAGGGTTGGTGTTCTCAGGGATGTCGCCAGATGGAATGTTAGCAGAGGTTGTTGAAATTCCAAACTTAGACTGGTTTGTAGCTTGTCAATTCCACCCAGAATTCAAATCACGACCTGATAAACCTCATCCATTGTTTAAAGGCTTGATTGATGCTGCAGTAAAACGTTTAGATAAGTAGTTTATCTTGACGTTAGTGGATTTTTGAAATACTATTTGTATTGCGAATTATTTATGGAGAGGGTTAATGGATAATATTGAGTTGAAAAAATTTACGACTGTGAACTTTTTGAATTTTGCATTAGGGTTCTTGGGTTTACAGTTTGCTTGGCAAATGAGAATTGCTTTATCTGAACCTGTTACATCAAGTTTAGGGGCATCTCCTTTGCTGTATAGCTTGATTTGGTTGGCAGGTCCTTTTTCTGGGATGGTTGTTCAACCTATCATTGGAGCTTTATCTGATAAAACTAAATCAAAATTTGGTAGAAGAAGACCATACCTTTTAGGTGGTGCAATAATTGCATCTATTGCTTTGTGGTTATTCCCAAATTCGGGTGATATTGTAGATGGAATTATTTTAGCAACAGGCGTGAAAATTCCTCTTTGGGGTGGATTGTTGTTTGCTGCAATTATGATTTGGATTATTGATGCTTGTATTAATATTGCTCAAGGTCCATATAGAGCGTTAATCCCTGATGTTGTTCCAAGAGATCAACACGCACAGGCTAACTCTTATATTAGTTTAGCTATAGGTTTGGGTTCTGTTGTGGCTATGGTTGTTGCTCCAGCTTTGAAATTTTTATTTAATTTCCAAATGTCAGTTTCGGCTCAATTTATTATGGCTGCTTTAGCATTTACTTTGGCTATGGCTTGGACTTGTATAACTGTTACTGAAAGAAGTACATTAGATGTAAAAGAAGAAGTTGAAGAAAAGAAACCTGAGGTTAGTTTTTGGCAATCTTTAAAAGAGTTCTTTTTACTTTCTCCTGAAGTTAAGAAGATTTGTACAATGCAATTCTTTACTTGGATTGGTATGATGTGCTTATTAATTTATATCACCCCATTTGTAATTCACACTGTTTATGGAATCCCTGATGTTGCAGTTGAACCTGTTGCTCAAAGTTTAAAAGATACTGCACAAAACTATGCTTTGATTTGTTTAGCGGTATTTAATCTTGTTTGTTTTTTGGTTGCAATTCCAATTGGAAAACTTGCAGATAAATTTGGTAACAAAAAAGTTCATATTATTTCAATGTTATCAATGGTTGTAGCATATTTATGTCTGGCATTTTTTAAAACAAGTCCAGCTGCAGTGTTATGCTTTATGGCATTGTCTGGTATTGGTTGGGCAAGCGTTTGTGCTTTACCTTTTGCGATGCTTTCAAGATACATCAAGCCTGGTACTGAAGGCTCTGTGATGGGTATTTTCAATATCTTTATTGCAGGTCCTCAAGTGTTTGTTTGTACTTTAGTTGGCTGGTTAATTAATGCTTCAGTGATAAATGTTGCAGGTAATATCAATCACCATTATGAATATACATTCTATATTGGTGCGGCTTGTTTATTGGTTGCCGTTGCGGTTACAAAGTTGATAAAAGAATAGACGAAATTTTATTAAATTTTAGATAAGGTGTCCATTTTCAATTTTGAAGATGGACACCTCTTTTAGGAATTCATCTTCAAATAAAATTGTATCAACTGATGTGATAATTGTTTGAGTGTTTTTGTTTATTGATTTTAATAAGTAGTTTTGTCTTAAATCATCAAGTTCAGCCAAAACATCGTCCAAAAGTAAAATCGGTTCGTCCCCTGTTTTATCTGTAATTATGTCTAATTCTGACAGTTTTAAAGCAAGAACGATTGTACGTTGTTGACCTTGAGATGCGAATTTTGTTGATTCTTGATTATTGATATAGAAAATTACATCATCTCTGTGAGGACCAACACAAGCCTGACAACGGCGGGTTTCTTCAATTCTTCTTTCGTCTAAAGATTCTAAGAATTTATATTGAATATCTTCAATTGATTCTATTTCGTTATTTACCCCTAAGAAAGTGCAGTCGTATTTGATTGATAATTCTTCCGTTTCGCTAATTGTTTGATGTTTTTCTTTTGCAAGTTTTTCAATTTCTTTTAAGAATTTTTTGCGGATGTAGATTATGTTGCTACCTGTTACAGATAATTGTTCGTTAAATACATCAAGTAAAGAATCATTCATAACCCCTGTTTTTGCAGCTTCTTTTAAGAAATTATTCTTCTGAATA
Source organism: Candidatus Gastranaerophilaceae bacterium (assembly GCA_045530955.1). Lineage (GTDB taxonomy): Bacteria > Cyanobacteriota > Vampirovibrionia > Gastranaerophilales > Gastranaerophilaceae > Zag111. Next base: position 65,449 of record JAZSDA010000060.1, on the reverse strand, counting down.
CGTATTTTTTCGTATTTTGAAAGCCTATCATCATATGCAGGATAGATTTGACAAATTGCTCTGTCAAGCCAATCTCTTCTGTCTTGCGGTGTTCCTCTTAAAAGTAGTAAATCTGTTGTTGAAAAAAGAACAGTCTTTAATACTGATTTAAAAACTTTTGGTGTTGCTTTTGTGCCGTTTACTTTGATTTCTTTTTTCTTATCTTGAGAGTATGCGTATAATAAATCAATGTCTGTGTCAGCTTTTATTATATCTGCTTCAAGTTTAAAATATTCTTTGTCGAATTTTATTAACTCAGGAATATTTGAGGTTCGGGGAGTTTTTAGGGTTGATAGAAAATAAATGCTTTCAAGGATATTTGTTTTACCTTGAGCGTTTTTTCCAATAATTAAGGTTTTAGATTTATCAAAATCTAATTCTAAATTTTCACAATTCCTATAACTTGTTAAATGTAAGTGTTTTAACCTCATAAGTAAATTATACTTCAAACATATGATTTTTATTCTTATATAGACAAGGTCTGAAATTTAGTGTATAATGAATATATCGTATTGTATTAAGAGGGCTTTATAGAATGTTACCTGTTATATCAGAAGATATTGCAACAACAGCATTTAATGAGATTTTTGAGGATATGCCTGCTTGGCGTAAAAAAATGATTCATTATATTAAGGAAGAAAATCCTGAAATAAACACAGCTATCATCGAAGCTGCAAATAAGACTAATCTTGATCCTAAGGCGGTTGCACTAGGAGCTTACATGACTTATTTGTTAATTGAATTAGCTGCAAAAGATAGTGACGCAATGTTAAATTATACAGAATAATGGTGGTGTAAAATGATTATCGAAGATTTATTGAAAGAACTTGTAGAACGCGGCGGATCCGACTTACACATTTCAAATAAGTTGCCTCCTGTTGCACGTATAGACGGTAAATTGACAAGATTGGATCACCCGGTTTTATCATCAGAAGATGTTGAAGCTTTGTTGTTCCCTATGATGTCAAACGAACAAAGAAGACACCTTGAACAAGAATGGGAATTAGACTTTTCTTATGGTGTTGAAAACATTGGTCGTTTCAGGGTTAACTTCTATAAGGACAAAGGTTGTTATGCAGCTGCATTCCGTACAATTGCGACAACTGCTCCTCAATTAGAAGAGTTGGGTATGCCTCCGATTGTAACTACAATTGCTGAAAAACCACGTGGATTGGTTCTTGTAACAGGTCCTACTGGTTCCGGTAAATCTACAACCTTGGCTGCTATGATTGACTATATCAACAGAACAAGACCTGAACACATTTTGACAATCGAAGACCCTGTCGAATTTGTTCACACATCAAAAGTTTCAATTATTCACCAACGTGAGTTGGGTATGGATACAAGATCATTCGCAAACGCTCTTAAATCAGCACTTCGTGAAGACCCGGATATCATTCTGGTAGGTGAGATGCGTGACCACGAAACTATTGCGTTAGCGTTGACAGCTGCTGAAACAGGTCACTTAGTGTTCGGTACACTTCACACCTCTTCAGCTTCACAAACTATTGACCGTATCATTGACGTATTCCCTGAAGGTCAACAACAACAAATTCGTGTTCAGCTTGCAAACTCACTAGTAGCTGTATTTTCACAAACTCTTCTTCCTAAGGTTCAACCTGATGGAACTAAGAAAGGTCGTGTAATGGCTCAGGAAATCATGGTTGTTACTCCTGCGATTGCAAACTTGATTCGTGAAGCTAAAGCTGCACAAATTTATTCAACAATTCAAACAAGTTCAGGTTCTGGTATGCAGACTTTGGAATCAGCTCTTTCAGCTTTATATAAACAAGGTTTGGTTACTATTGAAGATGCTCTTTCTAAATCTTCAAAACCTGCTGAGTTGAAACGTTTAATTCAAGGTTAATATATGTAAATAAGCGGACTTCGAGGGATGAAAACTCTCTCGAAGTTTGATATAATTAAGATTAAGATTAAGAGTTAAAGCATAGGAGATTTATATGGCATCTATAGTTGACGCATTTCAAGAGGCATTTCATGAGGATTTTGCTTATTTGAAGATTATTCTTTACTCAATTCCTGTGAATTTTGTTGTTGATCTTTATATGAAAGGTAAGATGCAACAATTTGAATTTTGGGGCTTCATCGTTGGTATGTTTATGTTAGGACTGCTGACGGCGGGTATCAATAACGTAAGGATGAATAAAAAAGAAATTCTTACATTTAACCCATTACATTATTTTAAAGCTTTAGGTAAAACAATTGTGGTTGTTGTACCTCATTTGTTTGTTTTCTATAATTTGGGTAAAATTATCATTAAATGCGTGAAAATTCCTATTGATTTACCTTGGGTGCCAATTACATTTGAAGTTATTGTTTGGTCGATTATTTTTTCTATCATTTTTACTTCATATTTGTCATTTGCAAAATATTTAAAAATGAAAGAAGGATTTAATTACAAAGTTATTTCTGAATGTTGTATTGACGTATTAATTGCATTTGGTTTCTTTGTACCTCAGCTTGCTTTGGCAAACTTGGTATTATTGATTCCTGTTGCGTATTTGTTCTTCTTCTTTAAGTTGCCATTTACTCACTGGGGATTCATTGCATATTGCTGTATGGTTTTGGTTGTTAATATTTCTATTCTTTCAAACTATTTGGCACAATGTGCGTATGAACATATCAAGGGTAACAATGATGAATATGATGAAAATTGTCAAATTGATATGATCGTTTCAGCAGATGATATGTATCAAAACAAACCTTAAAATAATTTTATAAAAAAAGCCTCAAACTTCAAGTTTGGGGCTTTTTTTTAATCTTTCATCTCTCTTAATTTCTTTAATTGATCCCGAATTTGTGCAGCACGTTCAAAATCAAGAATTTTTGCGGCTTTGTGCATATCTTTTTCCAGTTTATCAATAAGTTTTGGCAAATCCTTTTTCTCAATTCCTAAATCAACCATTTCTTCAGCAACAATATCTTCCAAATCTCTATAGCTTGCAACAAGAGAAAGTAGATTGTTTTCGATTGGCTTTTTGATTGTTTGAGGAACTATGCCAAATTTTGTATTATGTTCAATTTGAAGTTTGCGGCGACGTTCAGTTTCTTTTATTGCACGTTCCATTGATTCAGTTATTTTGTCTGCGTACATAATAACTTCCCCGCAAGCGTTTCTTGCGGCACGTCCGATTGTCTGGATTAAACTTGTATCTGAGCGTAAAAATCCTTCTTTATCCGCATCCATAATTGCAACAAGTGAAACTTCAGGGATATCAAGCCCTTCTCTTAAAAGGTTAACCCCGATTAGAACGTCAAATTCTCCAAGTCTTAAATCTCTCAAAATCTCAACACGTTCGATTGATTTTATTTCGCTGTGCAGATATCTTACTCTGATTCCCTCTTGAACAAAGAAGTCAGTTAAGTCTTCTGCCATTCGTTTTGTAAGTGTTGTGATTAAGATACGTTCATCTTTTTCTGCACGTTTTTTGATTTCAGCTTTTAAGTCTTGAATTTGTGTATCAATTGGACGCACAGAAACTTTAGGGTCTAAAAGCCCTGTAGGCCTGATGATTTGTTCAACCATTTGTGCAGAGGTATCTCTTTCAAAATCAGCTGGGGTTGCTGAAATATAGATTTTTTGTTTAACCTTATCGTAAAATTCTGTATTAGTTAATGGTCTATTGTCTTTCGCACAAGGAAGTCTAAATCCATAATCTACAAGGACTTTTTTACGTGCAGCATCTCCGTGGCTCATACCTTTGATTTGAGGTAATGTTACGTGTGATTCGTCAACTACGGTTAGAAAATCATCTGGGAAATAGTCTAAAAGAGTTGCAGGAGCTGAACCTGGGGGTCTGCGTTCAATAATTCTTGAATAATTTTCGATACCTGTGCAGTAGCCCATTTCTTTCATCATTTCTATATCGTATTTTACACGTTGCTCTAAGCGTTGAGCTTCTATAAGTTTGTTTTCGTTGTTTAGTTCAACCAGTCTTTGTTGTAGTTCTTGCTTTATCAAATCAATTGTTTCTTCAACGTTATCATCATCTGACAAATAGTGAACCGCAGGATAAATTACAACAGATTGAGGTGTTTCTATAATTTCACCTGAAACGTTGTCTATTCTTACAATTTTTTCGATTTCATCCCCGAAGAAATAAAATCTTGTGATGATTTTTTCATACGCAGGCATAATTTCGACAATATCGCCACGAGCTCTAAATGTTGAACATTTTAACTCCAAGTCGTTTCTTTCATATCGAACATTAACAAAGTGTTTAAGCATATCATCTCTATCGATTTCATCTCCGACTTTGATTTCAACAGAACCTCTGAAGTAGTTTTCAGGCAAACCTAAGCCGTAAATGCAACTAACTGAAGATATAACGATTACGTCATTTCTCTCATAAAGGCTTCGGGTTGTGTTATGGCGGAGTCGGTCGATTTCTTCGTTAATCGAAGATGATTTTTCGATATAAGTGTCAGTTCTTGGAATATAAGCTTCAGGCTGATAGTAATCATAGTAACTGATAAAATATTCAACTGCATTATCAGGGAAAAGTTCTTTAAATTCGTTGTAAAGTTGTGCTGCAAGTGTTTTATTATGGGCAATAATCAAGGTTGGTTTTTGAACTTTTTCAATGACATTTGCTATTGTAAAAGTCTTCCCAGAACCGGTAATCCCAAGTAAGGTTTGGGTATCATAACCTTTGTTTATGCCGTCAACAAGCTCTTCTATTGCTTTGGGCTGATCCCCTGCAGGACTATATTTTGAATTTATTTTGAACTTTCTGTATTCCATATCAGTATTTTAGTACAAAATCTCTTTTTGTTGTAACTTTTTGTAAAAAGCGGTAAATATAATTAAAGAAAAAATCAAATCGTCCGTTATAATAAACAACGAGGTAGTATTATGAGATTTATTATGTTATTGTTTGGTTTTGCCAAATACGTGAGAGAATACGTTAGATACTAATTGACGTATTTATAAAGAAAGGTCGTGTCATGGAAAGAATTTTAAAGGCTTTTAAAGATTTATTTATCTGTGAAAATCCGGTAAAACGTCATTTTATGTATGTTTTATTGATGGTTTTACCAGCTATTGCCGGAGGTTTTGCAGGGTTTATAGATAAAGATACCCCAAATGAGGTTGTCGTTGTTCTGTTGGCGTTTGTTGCGTTTTTCTTAATTCTATCTATTGTTCCGGCTTTTTGTATGTTGGGCTTTGCAACAACTTTCTGCGAATTAAGATTGAAAGGTGAAACAGGTATCCCAAAAATTACTTCAGAGTTGTTTATGAAAGGTTTGAAGTCTTTCCCTTTATTTATTGTGTGGGGTTTTTACTACGCAGTTTTGGGTTTAACTTGTATAGGTTTACCTATTGCAATTGCTATTGCATCGTCAATTTCTATGAAGGATAATCCTTTGGGTATTGTTGCAATAGTCTTGGTTACTTTTTTTGTGATTGCACTGTTGAGTATTGTTTTAACTATCCTTTCACCATTTTTGAATTTTGTATTTATTAAATTTATCAAAGGTAATTACACATATAAAGCTCAGTATTTCAATCCGTTTGTGTTGATTGATTATATTAAAAAGGCTTTTAAAGAAACTGTGATGGTTATGTTAAAGATGATTTTGGCAAGTTTTATTTTAACTTCTATTTCATCTATCATTTCAGTTGTTATTGTTATGTTCATGATGGCATTTGTTTTCATGATGGTTTTACTAATCCCTGAGGAAGCTGGCAAAGATTCAACTTATCACCCTTTGGTGGTAATTGTGTTTGTTGCATTTTCTGCTCTTGCGGGACTTGTACAGGCCTATGTATCTTGTATGGTTGCAAGTGCATCTTCTGATTTGTATATCGAAGTTTATAAAAACAAAATCGAACCAACTGAAAATGAGTTTGAAATTTAGGTAAATGGATAATAATTTGGCGGCTCTGAGATTTCTCAGAGCCGCCTTAATTTTATCTGTTATTTGCAAGTGCTAGAATGTTTTCAATAAAACTGGATTTGTCTTTAACTGAATGTTTGATATATGAATATCTGCCACTTGCAATACGTTTGTCAAAGTATGAGCCAATCATTTTTTCTTGTCTGATTGTTGAATATTCTTCCCAATAAGGGGTTTTTCTGATTTTATCAATAATTTCAGATTCCAAATCTTCAAATTTATCACAATCAACTTGAGGTAACTCTGATAAAGAATTTACAGGTTCGATTATTCCTGAATGTAGAGTTTTTGGTTGAACTGTGATACTTTGTGTAATTGGAGTTGAAACATAATTTTCTTCACTGCTTCTTGTGAAGATATCTCTTTTCGCTAATTTATCCTTAAATCTCTCTGCTAATCCCATTTTTCTCCCCTACTGGTTTAGTATATTTTCAAATTTTTTGACCATATTTTGTCTGTAAAGATTGTCTGAAATGTGTTGAGCCAAGTCTTTATAACTTTGTGCAATATTTGTTGTGCTGTTAATTGAGCTAACAGGCACACCTTTATTGATTGCAGACATTATTGCAAAATAGTTGTTTGGTATTTTCCAATAAATTGATTTTGAAAGAACTTTTTCAACATCTGCTTCTTTGATTTCATCGTTTTCCATATAGCGGTTAACAACAATTTGAGTTTTATCTTTGTCGTAACCAAGTTTTTCAAATAATTCCAGACATCTTTGTGTGTTTCTTAGTGCAGGCAAGTTTGCAACAGTAACAAGTAAAATCATGTCTGAATTGTCTAGTGCAGCAATATTTTTACCCTCAAAACTAGCTTCTGCATCTACTATGATGTATGAAAAAGTTTCTTTTAGAGTGTTAAATAGTTTTGTGATTTGTTTTGGGTGAATATTGTCCGCCTGTTTGAAATACGGAGGATCCGCCAAAATGTATAAACTTGTGTTTTTATATCTTTCAAGTGTGCTTAATAGGAATGTTTCATTGATTTTGTCAATGTTTTCAAGCATATAAGAAATGTTGAAAGATGGTTTTAAATCTAAAAATGTTGTGATATCACCCATTTGGAAGTTCATATCAATTAGGGCAACATTTTCTTTTGTAATTTTTGATAATTCAAGTGCTAAGTTTGATGCAAGCGAAGTTTTACCGATACCGCCTTTGTTTGAGAACACAGAGATGATTTTACATTTACTGTTTCTTTTAGGTTCTTCAAATTGGGTAACGATTTTGTTAATAGCTTCGAAAAACTCATTTTTAATTATTGGAACAGGGATAAATTCTCTGGCTCCTGCTCTCATTATTTGAATAATCAAATCAACTGAAGGGTTGTCTGATAATGCTAAAATCTTGCAGTTCTGACATTGTTGAGAAACTTTTAGCATAAGGTCAAGTTTTAGTTGCTTGTTTGTAGATAGGTCAACGATAAATATAGATTTGCCTGCTACATTAGAAAGAATCTCTAACATTTCTGAATAATCTGAAGTTGAGTCCAGTAACTCTAAATTATCAAATTCACTCACAAAAAGTTTTAAAACTTCTGTTGTTGAAAATTCTTCAGAAAGTATTAACGTTGAAATCTTTTGCATTCTACACCTACCCTTAAATACATTATAACATATCGGGTAAGGCTGTGCAATATATTTACCCCATAAAAAAGCCCCATATAAGCGGATTTTGTTACCTGCTGGACTCGCAGGTGGGTGAGAACCCTGGAATATTCCGTTTCCCGCTGGCGATACAAGTATCGGCGGGTATACTTCAATGCCAATGGAGTTAACTCTCCCTATTTATATAAATGTAGGAACAAAATTAACGCCTATATAGAGCTTATTTCTATTATATGCTGATTTTGTCATTATGTAAATAGGTAAATTAATCTAAATGTCATACTGAGGCATTAGCCGAAGTATCCACTTCAAAGCTTGTTTGGGATTCTTCACTTTGCTCAGAATGACGTTAGTATTATTACATTGGTTGGTTTAATGACGCTAAAGTTTCGTTAATATATTTTTCAGCCATATCAGCTTGAGCCATTGCTCTTTCTGCCGCAGTTAGGTCTGGATTTTCTTGAACCATTCCTTGAGGGGATGGGATATAATTTCTTGTTGGTGCCATACCTTTTATTTGACAGTCAGGAGATGGAATATATGTTCTAACAGGCTTTTTAGTGCCATTTAGAGTTTGTTTGATTAAATTTGAATCAGCATAAGTTTGCGGATCTTTTGGTTGAGGGTTGCTGCCCATTGAAGGGTTTTGATTTGGAGCTACCCCAGGTTGTTGTGGATTTTGAGCAGTTGGTTGTTGAGGTTGATCAGGTTGTTCTTCCTGTTCTTCATCAAGTACAGAGTGGGTTGGTCTGCCGAAAATCTTATGGCAAAGAGTTGTTGCAGCTTTTGCGATGAATGGAGTTACAATCATCATTGGGATAATGATTCTCATAGGAACCCCGATGATATTACCGTTAGCAAGTCTTCTGAAGAAGTTCATATTCCATTTGCTATTTGATCTGTATGCTAAGACTCTTTCGTTACCAATGTTAAGGAATTTACCAATCTTATGGAATAATTTTGTAATTGGGTTTTTGATACCTTTGGCATTAAGCATATCTTTTAATGCTTTTGCAGATGCTTTATGATCAGCTTTTGTTGCAAATGCTTTTGCTACAACTTTATCATTGTGGATTTTTAATGCAGCTCTATATGCTTCACGTTCTTTTACGCTCATACCTGCGTATTTGAAACCGCCGATTTTATGCATACCCATAATGCCTAATGTTAAAGCAATGAAGTATGAGAAGTCGTTTACACCACGTTCCATCAATGTTTTGAATTTTTCGCCTTTTGGTGCGATTATAGATTGATAGAACATATCACCAAAGATTGCTGCTTGCATTAATACGGCTAGTTTACCACCGGCAAATCTGTTAGTACCACCTTCGATAATCCAAGCAAGAGCTTTGTTTAAGGTTTTTCCTAATTTAGATTTTGCACCTTTTCCGTAAACAACTTTATATTTGTTGCTTACTTCGCTCATTCTAACGGTTCTTCCGAAGAAGTGATTTACACCTTTAACCCAGTAGTTACCAAGTTTTTCGAAGAATCTACCAAAAGCATTGTCCCCCAATTTATTTGCTAGTTTATGGAAGATAGAATTTCCCTTACTACGCCAGATTGAAACTTTCCAATCTTTAGTTTTTGGATTTCTTGCCATTCTATCAAACATTGCTTCAAATTCTGCAGGATTATCTAAAGCTTTGCCTTTTAGTGCAGCATATTCTTTTCTGCTAAGTTTAAAATGTCTTCGTTTAAGACCTTCTGCATGTTTTTGCATGTTTTCTAGAGAAATTTTGCCATCTTTGAATTTTTGAATAACTTCTGGTTTAGCACCTAAAATTTCAAGTTCTTTTGCTTGGAGAGCAACAGCTTGTTCAAGTGGTGATTTACCTTTTACGCTATCAAATAATGCATCAATTTCAGATTGTGGAATATTATAATTTTCCAATTTCTGGAATAAATTCTTTATACCGCCAGTAGGGATTCCTAAAGTTGTTTTAGGTTTTCCTGCAATAGGTTCCATAAATTCATCAAAAACTTGGCCTACATCTGTGCCATGGAAACCTGGCATACCTAGACCAGGAACTCTTGCGAATTGGTTTTCTGGTCTTGTTGAGTGGTTTAATAATGAGTATAAGAATTTGCTCTTTTTAGACCATTTATAAAGTTGAACTTCTATTCTTCTTAAGCCTCTGTCGATTTTACGCCCTAACCAATTTTTAGAAGATACATCATCGCCCCATTTTGCAATTTTGCCCGGTAAAGATGTAGCCCATTCTCCGCTATACTTTTCGTTTACTTTATCCATTGTTTGAGCAATTCCGTACCAAGTTACGCCAGTAAGACCCGCAACAGCTAGAGGGTTACTATCTGATGATGCTTTCATTCTATTTGCAACATAGTTGTTGTTTACTGTTTGATCAACAGATTGTTTTACAGCATTAGGATCAACACCTTGCATTGATGTTGAACTTTGAAACGTATCATTTCCTGAAGCTGGAATCGTTACACCCTGCATTGAAGGCGTAGCATTCTGCTGAAATGTAATAGGCTTGTTATTCTGAATACTTGGTATGTTTAAACCATTTATAGCTTGGTTGGACATGGATTTCCCCTTATTCCCTACAAGTATATAAAAACATTTTAAAACGATAATTTGCCTTTTTATCGCAAAAAAATAACTATTGTTACGAAATGTAACAAATAAATCAACATGTGAAATTAGGAAGTTTGTATATACTTTATATATACAAGAGAGATAACTTAAAAGAAGAGAGATTATTATGGCAGTTGCAAATTTGAAAAAATTAGATCAAAAATTACAAGACATTTACAAAGATCAAGTAACAACAACAGTTGCTGCAACTCCTGAACCTTTCGTAGATAAGTCAGAATTATTGTTTCAACAAATGAACTTTATTGCAGCATACAATAAGCAAATGTTGAACATAGCATAAGTTTTTTTTACTAAATACTCCAATTTAATTTTTCCCCTACAAATTTTATTTCCCTGATTTCACTTGAAATCAGGATTTTTTTATTCAAAGTTATAATAGTGTTTTTATTGTGCTAGTATCAATGTAGTTGGTAGCATAATGCCCAGTCCGGCCGAGGACTATATTTCGTGGCGACCTTCGATAGCTTTTGCGATAGTCATTTCGTCTGCGTATTCTAAATCAGCACCAACTGGTAAGCCAAACGCAATTCTTGAAACTTTTATCCCAAACGGTTTGATAAGTCTTGTTAAATAAAGGCTTGTTGCTTCACCTTCAACAGACGGGCTTAATGCCAAAATGATTTCTTTAACTTCTTCATTTGTAAGTCTGTTTAGTAATTCTTTTATTCTGATATCTTCAGCTCCAATACCATCAATTGGAGATATTAAGCCTTGTAAAACGTGATAAAGACCTTTGTATTCGTTAGTTTTTTCAATAGCAATAAGGTCTTTTGTTTCTGATACAACACAGATAACTGATCTATCACGTTGAGTTGAAGAACAAATTTCACAAGGACTTGTGCTAGACAAATTGAAGCAAACATCGCACGTTTGAGTGTTATGTTTAGCTTCAATTATTGCCTTTGCAAAATTTTCGACATCAGCAGTCGGCATTCTAAGTAAATAAAATGCCATTCTTTGAGCAGATTTTGGTCCAACAGATGGGAATTTTTGGAATTGCTCTATTAAAGCTGCTATTGCCTTTGGATAAATCATATTAGAATGATAATCCTGGAATATTGATTCCGCCTGTAATTTGTTTCATTTTTGAACCCATTTCAGCAGAAGCTTTTTCGTTAGCTTGAGTAATAGCTGCAGAAATTAGATCTTCTAGCATTTCAATAGTTTCAGAATCAACTGATGATGGGTTTTCAGCATTAATTGCTTCAGGTGCAATTTTAATTGATTTGAATTTGCCTTGACCATCGCAAGTAACTTTTACGTATCCGCCTGCTGATTCGCCAGTGATTTCCAATGCTGAAAGTTCTTTTTGAGCTACTTCAGCTCTTTTTTGAGCTGCTTGAACTTGTTTCATTATGCCCATTAAATTCATACCCATAATTTTCTTCTCCTTAGTCTGTATAAAATAATAACTCTAACTTTTCTTATATTTCATTTTATTATACAATAAAAATATGGAGAAGAAAACATATTTACAAGAATCTGTGAAAAATGGCAGGCTAATTCGTTGGATTAGTATGCCTCTTAAAGTTTATATTGCTCCTATGAATTTTTATACCAAAAAGGGGCAGGACTCTAAGTATAAGGGGCTTGTAAAGCGTGCGTTAGATGAATGGCACAAGGTTTCTAACGGTAAGGTTTCTTTTGTTTTAGTTAATAGTATTTATGATTCTCAAGTAAATATTGAGTGGAAAAGAGTTGAACGCAAAGCGTTAGGCATGTGCTATTTTCAATATGATAAATATAACCGTTTGTATGGAGCTAATGTGTGTATAGGTTTGTCAGACGGGCTTGTTCATGCTGATTATATGGATGAGGGGGAAGTTTATCATACTATTTTGCATGAAATAGGTCATGCTATTGGTTTAGGGCATAGTCCGTTTAAGAGTGATATTATGTACACTCCGCATCAAAAGGGAGTTTTAAGTGTTGGGCCTGGGGATAGGTTATCAATAAATTGGCTTTATACTTTCCCGCAAGGTAAATCTGTTTCAGAGATTGCTAACAAGTATGGTGTTTCTGGTAGTGATTTAGATGAAGTTGTTGCAAGAATTATTACAAAGCAGACAAAAACAGAGTTTGAAAAGGTTAAAGATTCAGTAAGTCCAATGGAACAACGCAATTTGTTAGAAGAATCTGAGAATATTGCTAATCTTAGAAAATATCATATGGCATTACAGAATATCAAAATTTCAGGGGACTTGACTGAGCAAATTAGAAAACACCATAGAGATACATCTGGTGGGAAATTCCAAGGTTAGGCAATAGAAATTTTTCTTAACTGTATGTAAAATTTATTTACCCTAATGTGAAGATTTTTGCCAACCTAAAATTTTTGTGTATAATGATATGAGTTAGATTGTTAAGATTTAATCAGTAGGGATATAAAGGTATTATTATATGACAGTTCAAGATTGGTTCGAAAAGCGTAAAGAAGCTCAAATCCAAAGAAGAGCGCTTGAAGCAAGAGTAGAAATTGAAGCAAACCCTGATTTGTGGACTAAGTGTGTACACTGTGATTCACAACTATTGAAAAAAGATATTGAAGACAATCAAATGGTTTGCCCTGTATGTGATTATCACTTTAGAGTTAATGCAAGAACCAGAATTAATCAATTATTTGATGAGGGTTCTTTCGAAGAATTATTTGCAGACTTGAAACCAACAGACCCATTAGATTTTGTTGATACAGAGTCTTATAAAGATAGATTAGTAGCGGCTCAAGAAAAAACAGGTCTTAATGATGCAGTAATTGCAGGTATTGCAACTATTGAAGGTCATAAATTGGCTACTGCGGTCATGGATTTTGATTTTATGGGCGGTTCAATGGGTAGTGTAGTTGGTGAAAAAGTTACACGTATCATTGAAAAAGCTATTGAATTGAGATTACCTGTGCTTGTGGTATCGTCATCTGGCGGTGCAAGAATGCAGGAAAGTGCGTTAAGTTTAATGCAGATGGCTAAAACATCTTGTGCTTGTGCAAGATTGGATGAAGCCGGCTTATTATACATAAATTTAATTACAGATCCTACTTTTGGTGGTGTAACAGCAAGTTTTGGTACTTTGGGCGATATTATTGTTGCTGAACAAGGTGCAAGGGTTGGTTTTGCTGGTCGTCGTGTTATCGAACAGACTATCAGGCAAAAACTTCCATCAGATTTCCAAACTGCTGAATACTTAATGAAATATGGTCAGGTCGATGTTGTATCTTCTCGTAAAGATTTAAGAAGTAATTTAGCAAATATCTTGGCTATGCATGAGTAAGGAGTAGGAAATGGCAGCAGTATTAGAATTTGAAAAACCTATTTTGGAAATTCAAGATAAAATAGAGGAACTTAAAAAAATGAGTCAGGAGTCCGGCATGGATTTAAGTATCGATATTTCAATGTTAGAAAAAGAAGCAGAAGAATATAAGAAAGAATTATTCTCAAACCTTGATCCAACTCAGAAAATGCAGATTGCACGTCATCCAGAAAGACCTAACTTTATGGATTATGTAAATTCTATTTGTACAGACTTTATTGAAATGCACGGTGATAGAGTTGGTACTGATGATAGAGCAATTATGGGTGGGTTGGCTAAGATTGACGGCCGTCCAGTTATGATTATCGGTACAATGAAAGGTAAATCTACTAAAGAAAATTTGGAATATAACTTTGGTATGCCTCAACCTGAGGGTTACAGAAAAGCGTTACGTTTATTCAAACACGCTGACAAATTTGGTATTCCGATTGTTACTATTATTGATACTCCAGGTGCTTATCCTGGTATTAGTGCAGAAGAACACGCTCAAGGTGCAGCTATTGCAACTAACTTGAAAGAAATGCAAAAACTTGGTGTTCCAGTTATTGCAATTATCTCAGGTGAGGGTTGTTCAGGTGGTGCGTTAGGTTTGGCTGTTGCTAACAAAGTTTATATGTTAGAACACGCTTATTATACTGTAATCTCTCCAGAAGGTTGTGCATCAATTCTATGGCGTGATGCTTCTAAAAACTTGGAAGCTGCAAATGCTCTAAAAATTACAGCTCCTCATTTAATCAAACACGGTATCATTGATGGTGATATTAAAGAACCTGTTCGTGGTGCTCACACAGATTATGAAGCTATGGCATCAGAAGTGAAAAATACAATTCTTTCAGCTTTAGATGAGCTTTCTAATATGTCCCGTGAAGATTTGAGAAATCAACGCTACGACAAATTTAGAAAAATGGGTGCTTTTTTAGGCTAAGAAAGGAATAATTTTAAATAGAAACCCTGAACTTGTTTCAGGGTCTATTTATTTAAAACTAAAGTCATTCTGAAGTAAAAATATTTTGAGATTCCACGGGCTAAAGTCCTCTGAATGACACAAAATATTTTTAGCGAAGAATCTTATAATTAAATAAAGGATAGATTATGGCAAATAATTATTATGAATTAAGATTAGAAATTAACCCAGATATGGAAGATATTATCGCAGAGATTTTCTTTGATAATTTTGATTGTGATGGGGTGATTTTAGCGGAAGAATCTTACAAAGATTTAGAGATGACATCTACCACTCAAGGCACTTTGAAAGTCTTTTTGCGTAATGAATATGGGGATTCTTACGAAGATTTGCTATATGATGTCGAAAATGTTTTAGACCTTTCAAGAGAAGAATTTTTATCAAGAGGTTTGACTGAAGAAGAACTTGGCTCTTGGGATTTTGTCCTAGAAGAAAAAAAAACTGAAGACTGGTCAAAAAAATGGAAAGAGCAGTGGAAAGTAACCCACGTTACAGATAAAGTTGCTGTTGTTCCTGATTGGATTGAGTATGAGCCTAAAGATGGCGAAGTTACTATAAAACTTGAACCTGGGTGTGCTTTCGGCACAGGAACCCACCAAACCACTCAACTTTGTATGAAAGCACTTGAAAAATATATGCAACAAGGTGATAGAGTAGCTGATATTGGTATGGGTAGTGGTATTTTATCAGTTTTGGCGAAAAAACTTGGTGCAAGTTATGTGTATGGTTGTGATAATGATGATACAGTAATTGATGTTGCAAAAGAAAATGCCGTTAAAAATAATGTAGAATGTACTTTTGAGCTTGGTACGGCTGATAAAGTTGATGATAAATTCGATTTTATTGTTGCAAATATCTTGCACTTTGTTTTGGCTGAGATTATGGGTGATTTGAAAGCCTTGATGAAAACAGGTGCATTGATGTCATTAAGTGGCATTTTGTACGAAAAAAGAGATTGCGTAATTAAAGCATATGAAGAGCACGGATTAGAACTTATCGAAGAAATTGAACAAGACCAATGGACTTCATTTGTAGTTAAAAGAGTTGATTAGGAGAGAAGAATGACAAAAACAGCTATTATAATTCCTGCAAGATACGGATCATCCAGACTAGAAGGAAAACCGCTTTTGGTGGTATGCGGAAAACCTGTTATTCAATGGGTTTATGAAAAAGCACAAGCCTCAAAATTGGCTGATATTATTATCGTTGCAACTGATGATCAGAGAATTTATGATTGTGTTAAGGGTTTTGGCGGTAATGTTGAAATGACCTCAGTTGAGCATAAATGCGGCTCAGATAGAATTATGGAAGTTGTTTCTCGTCATCCTGAAATTTCTTTTATTTGTAATCTTCAAGGGGATGAGCCTTTAATTAAACCTGAAAGTATTGATGCTGTTATTGATAATGTAAAAAACGATGATAAGGCTGATATTTCAACACTTATTAGAGTTTTGAAAGAGGAAGAGGAAATTAATAACCCAAATCTTGTCAAGTGTGTTACAGATAGACACGGATTTGCATTGTATTTTTCTCGTTCAAAAATCCCGTTTGAAAGAAATGCTAATGTGGCTGAATTCTATGGTCATTTGGGCATTTACGGCTATAAACGTAAAGCACTTGAGGCCATGACAACACTTGATCAAACTCCGCTTGAAAAGGCTGAAAGCCTTGAGCAGCTTAGAGCTTTGGAAAATGGTATGAGAATAAAAACCTCTGTTGTTGACTTTGTTCCAGTTGGAATTGACACTAAAGAAGACCTAGAGAAGTTTAGACAGATTGTTGAAGCAAAATTGCAATAAGTTTTAAAAGTTTTCTCAAATACCCCCTTGCAATTTTTTGTAACTTAATGTAATATAATGTTATAAAACGTAAGAAAAATAAATAAATTGTAATATTTTTCAGGGTTTATGACTATTGTATGAGATTTATAAAGTAAGTAAGGAAAAGACTATGACAGAAAACTTAGAAATGCCTAATGAGACTGAAGATCGTCAACGCATTTTGTTAGCTGATGACGAAGCAAGTATCAGACGTATTTTGGAAACTCGTTTAAAAATGGCAGGTTATGATGTTTATACTGCTCAAGACGGTGAAGAGGCTGTTGCAGCATTCAATAAATATAATCCAGACCTTGTAGTTTTAGACGTTATGATGCCTAAAATGGATGGTTATGGTGTTACTCGTGAAATTAGAAGATCTTCTGATGTTCCAATTATTATTTTGACAGCATTAGGTGATGTTTCTGAAAGAATTACAGGTTTAGAATTAGGTGCTGATGATTATGTGATCAAACCTTTCAGCCCTAAAGAACTTGAAGCTCGAGTAAAAGCAGTTCTTAGAAGAACTAACAACAGAGAAATGGTTACTCCATCTGGTAAAGTTACTAAGAACGTTATTACAACTGGTAATATCAAAATTGATACTGCTAGACGTCAAGTTTACAGAAAGAATGAACGTATCAGACTTACTGGTATGGAATTCAGCTTGTTAGAATTATTGGTTAACAATTCAGGTCAAGCGTTCTCAAGAAATGAAATTCTTCAACACGTTTGGGCTTATCCGCCAGATCACAGAATTGATACTCGTGTAGTTGACGTTCACATTTCTAGATTACGTTCAAAATTGGAAACTGATCCAGCTAACCCAGAATTAATCTTAACAGCTCGTGGTATCGGTTATATGTTCCAAAGAATTAACTAATCAAGTTATAAATATTAAAAAAGAGTCGGTTTTTAATCGGCTCTTTTTTTATTACACTGGGATTTTTTTTACTACTTTGCAAGGGTTGCCGACAGCAAAAGAGTTTGGTGGAATGTCTTTTGTTACAATACTGCCTGCACCGATTACTGAGTTTTCTCCAATAGTTACACCTGCTAATACTACAACATTTGAGCAAATCCATACATTATCTTCTACTGTTATGGGTCTTGCCCATTGAAGATATTCGTTGCGTAGATGCGGGTCTAGCGGGTGATTTGTGGTATAAAAGCTGCAATTTGCACCGACCATTACATTGTTCCCAAATTTGACTTTGCCTGGATCAAGAATTAATAAGTTATGGTTTGAGCCAAAGTTTTCACCAATTTCAATATTGTAACCATAATCGCACATAAATGGTTGTTCTATCAAAAAGACTTTACCGGTTTTCCCTAAGATTTTACTTATTAGGCGGTTTCTTTCTGTCATTTTTTCTGGTGAAAGTTGGTTGAATTTATGACATAGTTTTTTACAGGAAAGTTTTTCGGCAAATAAAGGGTAGTCTAATGCCGCATTGTATGGTTCTTGGTTTAGCATTTTTCGTTTTTCTCTAAATAATATTTTTTTCTTATTTAAAATATGTCTAATTAGTTGTTTACAGAATATTGTCTTTAACATAGTTTCAATTTTAGTTTAGTCTTTAATTTTTGGAATTACGCATATAGACAGGGTTAGATTGGCTATTGCTAATCTGTGAAATATAAGACTTGTTAACAAATGTTACGCTTTTTGATTTCTCTGAAATTAGAGATTAAAAATTTACTTTACTAAAATGGAATGTGTTTATAGTGTTATAGTAAGGCTAATGAAGTTGATGCGTATAGATTCAACCCAAACGGCACTCCTGAAGAAATCTTGGCTAACAATCCTGGGGTTTATAGAGGTGCTGATGGAAAATATTATATTCCGCAAAGTGGAAAACCTGATGCTCCATTCTTAATTGATACAACAAAAGAACAAATGATTATGATGTATGGCGGAGATGACATGGCCGTATGTGATGGTGCAATATTTAAGGCATCATATGTTGATACTCCAGCATTCGCTAAAGGTCAACTTGTTTATCAAGATCCCGCAAAATTACCATATGGCGAAGTGATCAAGTTCACAAAACAAGCTCCAGGTGCATTTACTGTTCTACCAGAAGGAACACAAGTTCAAACTCTAGAAGGTGTTGCGACAGTTAATAATGGTGATGTTGTAGCTATTGATGTTTTGGGTAACCCATACGTTTCAGATGCTCCAAGAATTATTAAACGTAATATGGACTTTACTCCGGAAGCATTGAAAATACTTGAAGGAATGTGTTAATAATTATCGATACTGTGACTTATAACGTTAATGGCATCAACAAATTCTGTTGGTGCCTTTTCTTGTTTAATTCTTTTATTTTTTATCTTGATTAAAAATTTGTTTGTGTTACTATAAATAAGTAACGAAATGGCGGATGTCGTCAAGCGGTTAAGACCAAGGATTGTGGTTCCTTTATGCGTGGGTTCGAATCCCATCATCCGCCCCATTTTTAATTAGACCTTCTGAATGAGGGTCTTTTTTAATGCGGATGAGTAATTCTCCTCCAAGTTTGTTTTCTCGTAAGCTCGAAAACAAACGGGTTCAGTCGAAAAATCGACATACAGAATTGTAGTTGTTCGCAATCCACTTGCTCACAACCAATTCTAGCAGAATCCCATCATTCGTCCCATTTAATTTAAAGGACTCTTCGGAGTCTTTTTTTGTTGGAGTTTTAGTAAATTTAAGGTGTCTTTATTTGTTATTTGATAATTTTATGATAAATATTATAATAAAATCTAGAGAAGCATATAATGATATAACAACTGATAAATTATCATAGTTTGTAAATCAGACTGCCAATATCTATTATATGGGTTAGAAAGTAAAGGGGTATTTATGGGGTTTTATAGAGTAAAGTTATTTACAAATAGAGAAGATCATATAGATGATAAAGAATATTGTTTGGATAGTGCCCACCCCCTAATTGGTATTGGTTGGGGGGATGAAAGCTGTACTGATATAAAACAATATTTAAAAGTTGTGCCAGAACTTGAAAGTAATTATAAAAATTTTTGTTATCCATATAAATGTTTATCTGAGATGAAAATAGATGATACATATGTTTGGACAAAAATTGATGGGCTAACGTATGCTTTAGGTAAAATTAAAAGTGAACTTTTTATTGATAAATCTAGACCTCGAATGGGTGCAGTAAGAAGATGTGAGTGGAAGAAAATTGATTTTGATTTGGTTCCTGGTAAAATTACTAACTACTTTGTTGGTGGTGGTAGAACCTTGGTCAAAATGGATATTAGCAAGAGTCTTGAAGAATATTGTAAACGCTTATATTGTAATGCTGAAGGTTCGTTGAAAGATATCAATTTAAATGATTTGATTCATTATGACGATTTAGAAGATTTACTCGGGTTGTATTTGCAGTCTAAAGGCTATTATATTTATCCTTCGACTAATAAACAATCATCTAAATTGATAGAGTATGAACTAATAAATAAAGCCACAGGTAAAAGAGCATGTGTTCAGTGTAAAACTGGTAATGATGTAGTAGGTGATGAAATCTTTGAACAGTTTAAGGATTATGAAATATTTATTTCTACAACATTAGATATTGATTATAATGATAAAAAAGTAGATGATGGTGTTGCTGTTACTACTGTTTATACACCGACTCTCTGGGATTGGGCTCGTTCAAATCAAAAACTATTACCGAAAAGAATACAAAATTATATTAATGTTATTGGTTAATGTTAAAAGAATAATACTTCTATGAACTATTTTTCTATTACTCTTTTTTTTGGTAAAATATTTTCATACAGGGGGATATAATGGATAGAAAAGCTTATTTGAATATTTGGACTTGGTTGATTATTTTAGGGGTAGCGGTTTGTTTAAGGCTGTTATTCGTCCAGTATGATATTTGGTATGATGAGGCTTGTTCTTGGTTTACGGCTATTCAATCATTCCCGTTTGGTGTTATGAATAATCTTTTGAATATTGATTTACAGCACACTCCATTGTACTTCTTCATGCTTAATCTTTGGATAAGATTGTTTGGTGATTCTGAGATTGCAATGCGTTCTCTATCGTTAATTTTCGGTATCGCAACAGTGCCTATGGTTTATGTTGTTGCAAAGAAAATTACATCAAACCTGAATGCAATACTTTCAACTGCGGTTGTAGCGGTTGCTCCGCTTTTGGTTTTCTTCTCTGTTGAGATTAGAATGTATCCGATTGCAGTGTTCTTGGTGTTATTATCTTTAAATTATCTTATCGACTTTGAGCAAAAAGGGGATAAAAAATCTTTAATAAAACTTGTTGTTGCAAATATAATGATACCTTACACGCTTGTAGGTGCGATTTTTTATAATTTAACCTTAATTCTTTGTTATGGTTTTTATTTATTTAAATCTAACAAGGATAAATTTGTTTCATATATCAAATCAGCAGGGGTAGAATTACTTTGTTTAGTTCCTTATTTTGCTCTTGTTGGCTACTATGCAAAAATGCGTTCTATCTTTGTAATCAGACATGAAGGGCAGTTTATTTTTACTCATTTTGTAGATTGGATTAGAAATTCATTTGGGTTAGATCCAGTGATAAATGTTTATTGGCCGTCTGTTGAACCGTATAATTTGACTTTACTTTTTTGTATATTGGTTGCTGTTCCTTGTGTGTATTTTGTTTATGGATATGTTCAAGGGTTCAAAAATGCAAAAGATTTTAATAAACTTTTATATTTAGTATTTACATTGATTTTATTGGAGTTTACTATTTCTTCAATTTGTCAAATTAATGTATTTACTTCACGTTATATCTTATATGTATTACCACCGTTGTTTATTTTAACAGTTATAGGTTTGGCTGATAGAATTTCTAGTGTTCATTTAAAAACATTTATTATTTTGTTTTTTATCAGTGCTTTTTGTACGAATATAAGTTATTCGATGAAAGTTCCTCAATATAGAACTCAGGCATATAAATCTGTAAGGGTGGTTGCTGATGAATATAAATTAGATAATCAAGATATTGTGATTATGCCATTTGGCTCAGATGCACCGTATTATTTCAGAAAAGAAGGAAGTCCAAGGGTTTTACCTTTTGATTTCCATAAAGAAGTTAGAAATCCTTATAATGAGAATTTCTATGATAAAGAGCAAAGAGAAAAGATTTTGGCAGGTAAAAAAAGTCAGGTAATCTATGATTCAGTATTTTCGATTGCGGGATTTTCTGATGCACATTTCAACTTTTTCGTAAATAATGTGAATAAAGCCGTTAAAAAAGATCGATATGTCTTAATTGCTTTATATGGTTCTGATGCTGCGGCACTTGTTCCGATTGAAGATTTAAGAAAATCTATTACAAGTGTTCAAGATATTGATAATAGATGTTTAGAAATTCTTTTGAAAAAATATTTATTTGATATTCGTGCGTACTTAGACTATGATTTCAATTTTGAAAAACTATGGTCACAAGATAATTACACATATATTCTGTTGCGTAGAAAATAGCTTTTTAAAAAGTTATCATTAAAAGTATTTATGTGATGAGAAAAGTTGTAATTAGTATTCTTTTTGTGGCATTTTTTCCTGTTGTTGTGCTGGGAAGTTCTTTAGTATGGGAAAAAGTAGATGATAATAGTTTTATCAATTTACAATCAATAATAACTTCATATGAACGTGATGAAATTTCGTTTATGCTCAAAGCGTATAATAAAGGTCAGTATGAGGCTATTAACGGACAAAATGTTGATTATACAATAAGTCAGTACACAATAGATTGCTTTGATAAGATGTATAAAATCGGTGTGATAGATTCGTATTCTGAGGATGGAAGTTTTGTTAATGGTGATTATAACAGGTATGCAAAATTCCGTCCAATCGTATCAGGAACTGCGGTTTCAAATGTTGCGGATAAATTTTGTACCCAATAAAAAACTCTAAGTTTCCTTAGAGTTTTTTGAAATTTTATTTAAGCTACAACGTCTAATTTTTGTCCGACTTCAGCTTTTTCAGGAATTGCTTCTTTTATTACATCACTTGTTTTGTCCCAAATTTGTTTAGTTTTTCCAAGTTGCACAGTGTCTTGTTCAGGTGAATTTTCTAATTTGATGTCTTTTGCATTAGCTAATTCTTTTTGCATAAAATCTTGTATAGGCATTTGGCGTGTACCATTTTTATCACCTACAAGAGTAACTGTTGTACCTTGTTTTGTTGCAGAGATTTTTTCACCATCTTTTACGTAGTTGATTATTGAAAACTGTACTGGAGCTATTGGGTCTGCCATTGTTAAAATCCTTTCGTTTATGCCTTTGTTTTGCTTAAGTTTGCTCAAGTTTTAAATTTGACTGTTTATTGTTGATGTTTTACATTTCTTAATTTCTTCGCTTTGAGTTTTGCGGCGTGCTTACCACGTTCGGTTTCCAGTAACTCAAACCCAAGTCGGGTTAATAGTTGGATTTTTTCTTTGAGCATATGTAAGCTAATTTCATCTTCTAATTCATATTCGTTTATCGGAAGATGTTTTTTGTGGAATTTTTTTGCGTATTTACGTTGAGTTCTATATGCTTGTTCTTCCATTATTAAAGAATATCTTGCATCTTGGATGTAATCCATTTTTTCAGATATATTCATTCCACGTAGGAATTTTTTTATTTTGTGTTCTAATAGTTTTATAATTTTATGTTTATCAGCTTTTGATGTTGGATATTCGTAGTTGTAAAGTTTATCATAAAGGTTTTGGTATTTTGGTGTCATCATACCTAAAAGTGTCATTTTTTGACCTCTAATTAGGTATTTTGGGATAAATAATTGGTCAACAATATGTTGAAATTCGTGGATAATTGTAATTAAATCCTCAAATTTGATTTTACCTTTTACTGAATTTAGTTCAAGCGTTGTTGCGGTGTAGCTACCATTTATTGGTGAACAAATAACATCACTGCTCCCGTCAAATTCTGGAGTTGAGGTTTGTTTAACTATGATTTTTACTTTCTTTTCAAAGATGTCATCAATACTTTTTTGAACTTCTGATAACGGTAACTCTTTGTTTTTATCAAACTTTGAGTATAAATCACGACAAAGCTTATCTACAACGTCAATTGCGGCTTGTTGGCGTTGACTAAGTGAACCTCGTATTTTTGAGTATGGTAGTCTTACACTTGGTGCTAATCGTATTTTCATGACACATATATTAAGTTTGAGGATTTATTTTTTTGTTAGTAAAATCTATTTGAGAAATCTTAAAATTAATGTTATTCTAGTTTTATGATAGAAATAATGATTTTATATATTCTTTTGAAACACGATTTGACAATGTATGCTATTCACAAACGCATACAAGAGAATTTTCTAGCGTTTACCAGTCCAAGTTTTGGGGCTGTAAAACCTGCACTTGTTAGACTTGAAAAACAAGGTTGTATTTCATCTTCAAAAATTATGTCAGATGGTGGTAAATTATCTGTATATTATTCAATTACAAAAGACGGAGTAAAAGAATTGAGAAATCTGTTATTAAAACCTCTTTCTCAAAACCCGTTGCAATTTTTGTCTGATGCAAGAATAAAACTCTCTTGTGTTTCATTTTTAGATGGTTCAGATGCACACGATGTTTTTGTTGATATAAAATCTAATGCACTATTACACAAGCTTAATGCAGAAAAAATTCTATCAGATGAATATACCCCACTTACATTCCAGCAACGAATTGTTTTAGATAATGCTGTTTGTGAGTATAAAAATTTTGTTTCATTAGTAGAAGGATTAGAAAAATCAAATGCCGGCAATCGTTAATAGTGTTTTAGAAGGTTCAATAGCTGAAGAGTTAGAAATTCAAAAAGGGGATGAAATCCTTTCTGTTGATGGCTGTAAAATGCTTGATATGATTGATTATAACTTCTATATGAAATCTGAATTTGTTACTGTTGAAATTAAAAAATCTAACGGTGAAATTGAAGAAATTGAAATTGAAAAAGATTATGATGATGATTTAGGTATTGTTTTTGAAAGTGCAGTTTTTGATAAGATTAAGCCTTGTTTAAATCATTGTATCTTTTGCTTTGTGGATCAACAACCAAAAGGTTTGAGAGATACTTTATACATTAAAGATGATGATTATCGTTTGTCTTATTTGCAAGGTACTTATATTACTCTAACAAACCTTAAAGACGAAGACAGAGATAGAATAAAACGTATGCATCTTGGTCCATTTTATGTTTCTGTGCATACAACAAATCCTGAATTGCGTGTAAAGATGCTTAGAAATCCTAATGCAGGCAAAGCTTTGGATAATCTTCAGTGGTTTAGAAAAAATAAAATTCCGTTCCACGCTCAAATCGTTTTGTGTCCTGGGATAAATGACGGTGCTGAGTTAGATAGAACATTATCAGATTTAGCAAAATTAAAAAATACAGTTTTATCAGTTGCTATTGTTCCGGTTGGTCTAACTCAATTTAGACCAGATGGTGAATTGCGTAGAGTTGATAAAAAATGTGCCGCAGAAACTATTGAAATAGCATCTAAATATAAAAGAGTTTGCTGTTCTGATGAGTTTTTCTTACTTGCCCAAAAGCCTATTCCACCTGCAAAATATTATGGGAACTTCTGTCAGTTAGATGATGGTGTAGGGGCTCTTAGAATGACGTTGGACGACTTCTATTGTCATAAATTACCGAAAGCCATATCTAAACCTTACAAGCTTGTTTTCGGCTGTTCTTACGCCGCTAAAGATATGTTAAATGAGGTTTGTGTAAGTTTGAATAAAATTAAAAATTTAACTGTTGAAGTTTGTTCTGTTAAATCTGAATATTGGGGGCAAGATATTACCGTTGCGGGGCTTATTACAACAGAAGATTTGATTAGAACAGTTAAAGATGTTGATTGTGATGAAGTTATTATTCCGTCAATTATGCTAAGACCGTATTCTGAGGACTTTTTAGACGGCAAAACATTGTCTTATGTAAAAGAGAAAACAAACAAAAACTTCTTTGTACAGAATAATATTTATTCCTTGAAAGAAGTTGTTGATTATATTAAAACTCTGTAAATTTTTACACAACTTGATCAATATAGTTTTTGATGAATCTTTCGCTTTTTACTTTTCTCTTTTCGTTTAAAGTTACATTAGTTTTTTCTAATTCAGCAATTGTAACTTCATTTTGAACAATTTGATCATCAATTTTTTGAGTGCCTGAAACTTTTGCATAATCTTCTCTTAGCTTGAGTTCTAAGCTTTGTGCGTTATAAATTTTACCATCTGGAACAAGTTTTGGCATATGTGCTTTTAATGTTGTCCCGTCACTCAATCTTGTATCTAAAATCGCTTTATATAGTTCCCAAAAGCTGCATTCACGTCTGCCAGACATATTAAATGGTGAATGTGTGCATAAAGTTTCATTTGTAACCATGATGTTTGGATGTCCGTATGTTTCGAAAGGTTTTAACGAAATTACATCATCAACTTCAGCCGCTGCCGCAGCTTTTAGCATAATATATGTTGCAGATGGTGCGAATTCACCGAATTTTTTAAGTGTTCTTTTAGTTTGTTCATCATTTGAGAATGATGCTGTAAATGGGGTTATGTTTCTTGTTGTGTTGAAATTTACTTGCATTTTGAGCTCCTTGTTTTAGCCTATTAAAACACGTAAAAAATTTTTTTGCTAGAGTGTAAAATATTTTTTACCTAAGGAACAGGATCATATCCCCCAGGGTTCCAAGGGTGGCAACGACAAATTCTTTTTATTCCTAACCAACCACCTTTTAGGGCTCCATATTTTATTATTGCTTGTTTTGTGTATTCTGAGCACGTTGGAGTAAATCTACACACAGGAGGTGTAAATTTTGAAAACCATTGATATGTTTTAATAAGAAATAATAATACTTGTTTCATTAGTCTGTTATATATGCATCACCAATTGTGTCAATTGCTTCAACCTTGATATCTGTAATAAGTTCTGAGTATGAAATTACAACAACTGTTGGGATGTGTCTTTCAAGTAATTGGTACAATGGTAATCTAATTCTTGGTGAACATAACACAACAGGTTGACGTCCGCAAGTTTGGTGAGCTCTTAATAATGTTGTTGCAGTAGTTTCAATCAATTCTTGAACTTGAACAGGGTTTAATAAAAACATTGTACCAAGCTCTGTTCTTTGGCAAGAATCGTCTAGGATTTTTTCCCACTCAGGTGAAAGAGTTAGAGCATAAAGAACTCTATCGTCCTGAACATTAGATAAACATATTTGACGGCCTAAAGCTGCTCTTAGACGTTCAGATAAGATATCTGGTTCTTTTGAAAATCTTGCATAATCACAAAGTCTTTCAAATACGAAAATAATATCTTTTATTGAAACTTTTTCTCTAATCAAGTTAACAAAAATCTTACGTAAATCTGATGTTGAAATAATTGTTGGAACAAGGTCGTTAACAAGAGTTGGGTCTTGAGAACGTACAAGTTCCATAAGTTTAAGAACGTCTGTTTTTGTCATAACATCGTCAACGTGTTTTCTTACACATTCTTGCAAGTGCGTAACAATAACGTCTGTTGCATCAACTGCAGTAACTAAACGAGCAGAGCGTGCATCATCTTGATTAATCCAGTATGCTTGTGTTTGATATGTTGGGTCAATACCGATAATTGCATCTTCAGGAACTTCTTTTTTCATAGAATCCCATTGGTCAGCAATAACCATGAATTTCCCAGGATAAACATAACCAGTGGCAACAGTATTACCACGGATTGAAATCATATATTCATTTGCATCAAGTGCTGATGAGTCCATAATACGAATGTTTGGCAAAATATAACCAAGTTCATCTGTTACTCTTTGACGAAGAGCTGCAATTTTAGCCAACAATTGACCTTCTTGATCAGGGTCAGCAATTACAAGCAAGTTTGAGCCAACTTGTAAGCTCAAAATATCAACCCCTAAACGTTCATACATTCTGTTAGGGTTAACAAGGTCTTGCATGTTTTGACGAACGTTTTCCAATTGCCCTAATTGAGATTGAACGTCAGCATTGATAAGAACTTGGAAACCAGCTACAAATAATCCAATAGCAAAAATGATAAATGGTAAAGGTGGTAAACCTGTACCATCCCAAAATGGAGTTTTACCACTTATTGCAAGTAACACTAAGAAACCTGCGGCATAAAATAATGCGTGAGGTTTGCTTGTAATTTGGAATGTAACATCAGAACCTAATGATGGGCTAGCAGCAGAAGCACGAGTCATAAATACACCGGCTGCGATTGACATCAATAGTGATGGAACTTGTGATGCCAAACCATCACCGATTGTTAAAACTGTATATTTTTGAACAGCATCGGCAATTGGCATTTGGTTCATCATACAACCAATACACAAACCTCCGATAATGTTAATTAAAACGATAATGATACCAGCAATGGTATCCCCTTTTACGAACTTCATCGCACCATCCATAGAACCCATTAGGTTTGATTCTCTGGATAGGTCTTCACGTTTTTTAGTAGCTTCTTCTGGTGAAATTAACCCTGCGTTAAAGTCCGCGTCAATGGTCATTTGTTTACCAGGCATCGCATCTAAGGCAAAACGTGCGGATACTTCGGCGATACGTTCGGCACCTTTGGTGATTACCATGAACTGTACAACTGTGATAATAAGGAAGATTACACCCCCTACAATCATATTACCACCTGTTACGAATTCCCCGAAAGCGTGGATTACCTCCCCAGCTTCCCCCTTTGCCAAAATCAAACGGGTTGATGCAATAGAAAGACAAAGTCTAAACATTGTACCAACCAGAATAATTGATGGGAATGATGATAATTCCAAAGTTTTTTGAATGTATAGAGCAAACATCAAAAGAACAACCCCTAGTGTAATATTCAAACAGATACAAACATTGATTACCCAGTTTGGAAGTTCGCAAAGTAAGATAATCAAAAGAAACAGTACAAAGACTGCCATAAAAAATTCGCTTATTTGATTACTATTACCCTCTGGTGCTGCCATTTTTTATTAAATACCCTTCAACGCTTCACTAATTATTGCCAATTGTGATTCTATTGTTGCATCAATTACTCCGTTTGTTGTTGTTACGATACAACCACCTTCCATTATTGTTTCTTCAGCTACAATGAATATCTTTGCTTCAATCCCTAATGAACTTGTTATTTCAGGAATTTCTTGTTTAAGTATTGCAACTTGTGATGGGTTTACTTTTAGAGTAATTTTTGCTTCTTCTTTTGATAACCCTTTCATAATATCTTTTATGTTTTCTAAGATAATTTCAGGGTTTTCTACAGTTTCTTTTTTAATGATTTTTTTCGCTATATCAAGACTGATTTCTAAAATATCAGGTGCGATGCTATCATATACTTCTTGTTTTGCAGAGAAAAACGCATTAAGTCCTTCTTTAACTCTTTCAATGTCGTCTTTAGCGGCTTGCAAGCCTTCTTCATAGCCTTCTTTTGCTGCGGCTTCTTTAATGGCTGCGGCTTCTTCTCTTGCTCTTGAGATAAGGTTTCTGTCGTCAATACGTCTAAAACCACGTCTTCTGTCCCCTCTGCGGCGTTCTTGACGTTGTTTAAAATCAATATTGTCCAAATCAAATAGATCGATATCCTTTTCGGTTTTTTCACCGTCTAAAGATTCGACTCCCTCTTCATTTGTTGGAACAAATTGCTCCTCTATCCCTTGGTCTGTTTTTTTCTTCTTTTTTATAATCATGATTTATAAGTATTATACACTATCTGTCAGATGTGTGGCAACAATACTTGCAACTTTAGGTGGCATTTTGTCGTAATATTTACCCTCAATTGCATTAAATACAAGACGTTTAACCCCCATACGCTCTCTGATTAGAATTGTGTCTAATTCTTTACTTGAGTATTTTGAACCAAATTTTTTCAATTTTAAAATAACTTTATGAGGTGTTATTTGTGTATTTCTTGGTAATGTTGTCTTGATTTCCTGTAATGCTCTTAAAGCATTAGCTCCGCCCACTCTATCGATAAGATCAGGCATTCTCATATATTTGATAACTGCTTCTGCATCTTGTGGGTCGAATTTATTCAATATTGATTGAACTTTGTCTTGGTTTAATTTTTTGAATAACATTGCAACAGTAGCAAGTTTAAGAACTCTTGAATCAACTTTTGGTATTTCTGTTGGAATGTTCGGAGCTGTCGGAAGTGGAGGTAAGCCGCCATCATCTATAGGTACACCAGCTGGTGCTCCTCCTTGTTGCATTTCTTGTGCCATTTTATCCATATTAGATTGGGACATTGCGTATTCCATCAAGCCTTCATCAATAGCACCTTTATTTTTTAATTCTGTTATAGCTTCAGCATATTTCTTTTTAACATGGTGTTCAATAAGTTCTAAAATCTTATCGTGTGGCAAACCTTGTGAAAAAGTTTGCTTTGCAATTTCAAAAATTGTATATGCAATCTGTTGCATAACAGGATCCCAATATTGTTGAGGAATTCCTGAACGAATTACATCAACAGATTTGTGGAATGACCATTCTGCAATAATTTGAGTGATAGTAATTGATTGTTCTGCATTAAATTTTAAATTTGGGTCTTCTGCTAAAGTCTTACCTGAAAGCAATGCAAAGTTACCCAAGGTATTGATGACATATTGCTTTTGGACGTCATTAAAATCAGGTGGAACCAATTCTTGAGCTTGAGCTGCAAGGTTCTGGGCAAAACTTTCGTAATCAAAATCTTTAGTAGCCATTTATTACCCTTCCTGAGATGTTCCTTCTTCAATCCAGCTCTTAATTTTATCCGCACTTTCTTCATTGATTTCACTAGAAATGTTATCAATAGAATCTAACAATAAGTTTTCATCAAATTGCGGAATTGCTGCTCTTTGTTGTTGATTTATCAAGTCTTGAGCAAGTTCAGATTGACGTTGAGTTAATTGACTTGCACGTGAATTGATATCGTTCAATTGTCTTTCTTGTTCCATTGCTTTTTGACGTAATGTTTCAACTTCCATTTCGTTTTCTTCTTTAATACGTCTTACTTTATTAGATATTGCTTTGAATAAGATTAACAAACCAATAGCTGATAGTAATATTGAAAGCCACCAAGGATTACCTGTTTCGTCAACTTTAGGCAAGTTTTGTTGTCTTTCAGGTGTTAAGTATGGATCTGTTGAACTTGTAAATGCAATAGAAACATCGTCTGCTGAAACTCTAGGGCTAGCAGCCCTTGCGATAAGTTCTTTTAATTCTTCTATGGTTGTATCCGTTGGAAGATTGTTTTTATCGATTGTGATAGCAATTGAAATTTCTTCAATTACACCAGGTTTGATATATTCGTTTGTTTGAGTTTTTGTAACTCCGTATTGAGTTTCAGTTGCTTGTCTTGAGTAATTTCTATCTTGTCTAGAATCAGCGGAACCTCTAGGTAAACCATTTGGTAAGTATGTACTTACCGCATTGATACCTTCTGATTGATCTCTAGTTTGATCACCTAAACCTTCTCTGAAAGATTGTTCAGAAACTGATGCTTTTTTGTTTGGATCGTATTCTATTTTAAATCTTTCAATAGGTGCTTGTCTTAAGAAAGTACTTACAGTTGCAACATAGTTTCCTGGTCCAACAAGTCTGTCTAACTGTTTGGAAATTTTTTGTTGCATGTATTTATCATTTTCTTCAAGTTTTTGAAGCATCTCATCTTCAGCATCCATAATACTGTGGTAAACATTACCATTTGTATCTGAAATTGAGATGTTATCAGCAGTTAAACCTGTTACACTACCGATAAGCAAGTTTGTAATAGCTTTAACTTTGTTTTGATCAAGTTTTTCACCGTTACCTAAAACTAATTGAACTGTTGCTGTTTTTGGTTTTTTGTCTTCAAAGTAATTAGTTTGCTCAGGAATTGAGATAAATACAGTTGCATTTTGAATAGGTTTGATTTGTTTAATTAGACGTGCTAATTCACCGTTCATAGCACGTGCAAGACGAATTCTTTTATCTTCTTTAGTTGAAGTAAAGTCGCCTTTATCAAAGATTTCAAGACCTACGTTTTGGTCAATCAAACCACTTTGAACGATTGCAATAATTGCATTATCTCTATCTGTGATTGTACATTTTTTAGTTAGAGATGAACAATTTTTAGCATCTAAGTATAATTTAGATTTTGTACCATCTGGAGCACGTCCAACCACAATACCTTGTTTTGCAAGTAATGCTTGGATTTCTAATGCTTTACCTAAGTTGTCTGTTGTTAATAGGTCCACATTTGATTTTAGAGGTTCTGCACCGATGTTTTCTATTTTATCTTTGCCACCTGAACCAATAGCTGCACTCATAATTATAATAACAAGTATAAGGACAACCCCACCGATTATCCCAAATAATAAAGGTTTATTTTCTGTAATTTTACTAAAATCCATCTCTGTCCCACTGTCTGATTTTTATTGTACTTTAAGAGGTTTATACTGAGATTTGTGAAATTCTGTCGTATGCGTTGATTACTTTACCAACCATTTGAGTAGCTACGTTAATTGAAATTTCAGATTTTGACATAGCTGTCATAACATCGTGAATATCAACGTTTTGGTTTCCTGACATAACATCTTTTAATAAATTGTCAGGAGCTTCCATTTGTTGGTTTAAATTTTCCATCAAACCAGTGAAAACTTGTTTGAAATTACCACTTTCTGGCGATTCAACTCTATCCATACGCATGCTAGGCATTTTACCAAATTGAGAATCAAATTTGGTGTGTTGGATTCTTGAAGCTAAATCATAATTAGGAAAATTACTATTCATCATAATACTACCTCTCTACTTTATATTACCTTATTTACCCCCTTGATTCAACATTTATAAGCAAAAATCAATCAAAAGGTGTATAAGGCTGATGGTGCGGGATTTTGAGCTACTTCATATTTAATAATATTTAATAAAAAGTCAAGGGGGTAAAATGTATTCTTTTTATTTCTGTTATAATACGTGTAAAAGATTTGGAGGGGATATGGATAAAGTTTTCTCAGGTGAAATTACATTATTAAAAGCGTTAGCTATAATGCTTGTGGTATCAGGACATTTAGAATTTTCTATATTTGGGATGTTTCCGCCTTATTCTTTCCAATTAGCATTATTTTTCTTTATCTCAGGTATGTTATTTAAGGATAAATACTTAGATGATGTTACTAATTATTTTATAAGAAGAATTAAATCATTGCTTGTTCCATATTTTGCTTATGAAACTGTATATTTATTAATAACATTTGCTTTTGTTCCGATTATTGGTGAATTTTTTGGCGCAGAACCTAGTTTGAAAAACTTCTTTATTACGCCATTTACTAATGGACACCAACTTAGCTTTATTGCTCCAATGTGGTTTGTAACTCAGTTATTTATAACAATGATTGTGTTTTTATTCTTAATGAGAGTTATGCGACCAATAAAGAATAAATGGGTTCATTTAGCGTTTTATACTTTCTTAGGCTTTACGGCAATTCCTATTTGGAAAGCAATTCCGCATAATTCGTTATCACTTGTTGCAATGAGAACATCTTTCTCATTATTCTTTGTTTACTTGGGTTATTTCTATGTGAAATATATTAAAGACAATAAAGATATTTTTACACCAAAATGGTTAGGTGGGGTTGTCTTATTTCAATCTATTTTGTGGTTATTCAATAGGGATTTTGACCCAGAGCATGGTATAGGTTTAAGCTACGTATTAGCAAACGGTAGATTTGATGATCAGATTATTGTTCCTATTCTAACAGCTATTACAGGTATATGGATTTCATTATATGCAGTAAAAGTCCTTTATCCATATCTTAAAGATGTGAAACTCTTACAACAAATGGGTAAAGTTACATACCATATTATGGCAAATCACGTCTTTGTAATGTATGTAATTACTTTGATTTTATTGCACGTTACAGGAACACCTTTGAGTGCAAAAGGGGATAAGATTTATGCTATTTATAACCCTGTGCAAACTACGTATTTATACTTTGTTGTAGTAATGCTAATTACAACATACTTTGGTGTATTCCAACAGTTTGCTTGGAAAAAGATTAAAGAATTATTTGTCAGAGATAGATAATTTTGCATTTACCCCTATGGTAGTTTTAACCAAACTACCGCATGAGGATACATCAATAATCTTGTCTTTTTATCTTTAATTGAAACTTTTAGTTTGTACTCATCGTCAGTTAGAATGTTTTTCAAATAAACGTGGTGTTTGTTTTTGATTGCTTTTAAATATACGTCTGCGGGTAGTTCAACTTCTGCGGTATAACGTTTATCTGATAGGTTATTAACGATTAAATATTTTTCACCTTTGTAGCTTCTGATATAAGCAAATGTCCAAGGGTATTCTGTTTTTAAAACAGTTAATGAACCACGTCTTAGAGCAGGAATTTCTTTTCTAAGTTCAATCATTTTTTGAACTTGGTGGAAGATTTTTCCGCTATAAGTTTTTGTTGTGGTTGTTGCATCGTAGAATACGTCTTTTGTTAGAGAACCTCTATTGATATCTCTGCTATCAAAGAAAGATAATAGTTTTATTTTGCTTTTGAAAGATTTTTTCTTTCTAATGTTTGCACTTTTTTGTGCGTTGTCGTAATTGTTTTTTGCACCGATTTCATCACCGTAATAAATAATAGGAATTCCAGGCATAGAAAGAAGTACAGAAAATGCCATTGCAATATGGTCGTGGTCTTCATCTAAGAAGTTTGCCATACGCCCAGAAACACCAAATCCTTTTCTAAATGGTGCCCCTTTTGGTTCTAATGCATCATAGATAAGCTCTCTCATTTCAGGGGTTACCATTTCAAGTGTTAATTCATCGTGAACTCTTAAAAATGTTGCCCAGCTAGCACTATCAGGAATGCTTGGTGTTGCTTTTACCGCATCTTTAAAATATTTACTGTCTTCTGATATGAAACTTGCCCATAATGCAGGCATGTACGGGAAATTGTATGCGATTTGAACTTCATCTGTTCTTTTTATTTCTTTTTCTTGTCCGTCTATGATTGTTTCGGTTTTTCTCTCATCGCCAAAGTATGGGATTACATCTTTTGGTAATTGGCAGGCTTCTGCTTGTAATACGCTACGTGGAGCAACCGCTTGTAAGTAAATGCTTAAAATTTTAATCAAAGAATGAGTTTTGGGTAAGTTTTCAGCATTAGTTCCAGGTTCTTTGATTAAATAAGGAATTGCATCTAATCTAAAAATATCTACCCCTAAATTCGCCCAGTAATTGATTGTTTCCAAGTTGTAGTATAAAACTTCAGGGTTTTCCCAGTTTATATCAATTTGGAATGGATAAAATGTGTGATAAAAATATCTGTCTTTACCATTTATTGTTTCTTTTCGCCAATTGTGTTCTGTGATTTCAGGGAAAATAATTCTGCGTTTGCTGATTTCTCCGTTATCTTCTTTGTATTCAGCAACTGTGCCAAGTTTTTTGTCAACGTATCTTGTGTATTCAGGCATGGTTTCTCTGACTACAAAGCGGTTAACTTTATCTTCATCCCCTTTAAGAGCCTGTTGAAACCATTCGTGTTGGTCTGAAAAATGGTTTAAAACAAGGTCTGCTTTAATATTAAATCCTTGTTCTTTTGCTTGTTTAATAAAGTTTTCAAATTGAGGTCTGCCACCCAAATCTTTTCTCACATCTTGAGGGTTTTTTACGTCAAAGCCAGCATCTTCCATTGGTGAATCTGCAAATGGAAGCATATAAATTGTTGTTACTCCAAGTTGTTTTAAGTAGCCCAACATTCCAACTGTATCGTTGAATTTGTTCGGTTTTTCAGGGGTTACGGTGCCAAATTGGTCAACGTAAAACATATAAATAATCTGGTCTTTATACCAGTCGCTTTCTCTTGATAAATCTTCTGCTTTTAAGTTTTGTGGCCTGTTTTGTTTTGCTATTTTTGCAATTTCAACAATCTTTGAGTAAATTGTTTCGGTATTTTCTTTACCGTAAACTTTTTCGATTTCGTCTTTTAACTCTTTTTCAAGTTTTGTAGAAATTACAGATTCTTCCAGTTCAACGTAAACGCCACTGGACTCTTGTTTAAGTCTGTTTGGAAGTATAGCATTGAGTTTGTTTTGGGCAAATGCTGCAGGTGTTGACAGGTTTAATAAAAGTGAAACAAGAAGAAAGTTTATTATATGTTTTTTCATAAATATCCCCTCAATATACAAGATTTTATCTTTGGTCTTCTAATTCTTTTCTTAAATCATCAACAGAAACTCTAACAATTGGGGAGTTTTCGTCTTTTTTAAGAACGCAATTTTTGATTCCTGATTGAACAATAAATCTTTTGCATAAAATACAAATGAAATTGTGTCCCCAAATATAGATTGTCGCATCTTTACATCTATCTTGTCCGGCTTGGATAATTGCGTTTTGTTCAGCGTGAATTGAACGGCAAGTTTCGTATTGTGTGCCTGACGGAATATTATTTTTTATTCTGTAACATTCTCCTCGCTCAGCACAAGACTCAACCTTAGACGGAGTGCCGTTGTATCCTGTTGCTTTAATTTTTTTATCTTCACCTACGATTACCGCTCCAACTTGAGCTCTAATACAATTAGAACGTGTTGCACAAGTTTTTGCTAAATCCAGAAAATATTCATCCCATGGTTTAATTTCCATATTTTACCCCTTAGTATTTATTATTTCTTAATCCTGTTTTGATTAGAGAAATTTCGTATTTATCAGCAAGTTTTGTAATTTTTTCAGAGTTAACACCATCATTTGCTTCTATAATTAAGCCAATTCTACCTTGAATTGCAGCATTAACTACTTCTTCGTTTTCGATAGTCCCATCAACAGCTAAAACTGCTTCTTTTGAATTTTCACAAGCTATATCCATAGCTGTTTCAACTGCTTCTGCTAAATTTGTTCTGCCTTGAACAATAGCTTTTGTTGATAAGTCTTTTGCAATAACGGCACATCTGCTTTGAGAGTATTTTGCTATCTTCCAAGCAAAAATAGCATCTTCAGCTTGTTGTTGCGTTGGTTTTGTTTTTCCTGCAACTTTGAATGTAGATTTTGTAAGTTTGCTATCATTTTGGCTTTGAACAAGATAGCCAAATGGCGTAACTTTTATATCTTTTGCGTTAAATCCTAATAATTCTTGTAATGGGCTTTTTACTTGGATAACATTGATTTCGCTATTGTTTAGGATGTATTCTAATGCATCTTTTGAATACTTTGTTGCAATAACGTTGCGAACTTTCATTGCGTTTAATTGTTTTGCAACTTCAAGTGAAAGTTCTTTAGAAAATCCAATTGAAGAACCAACTACTGCTAATGGGTCGCAATCAACGATTTTTTCAAAAGCTGCTTCGATTGAACTTCCCAATGCAACTGCACAAAGTTTGTTTTCTTTTGCGATAGCAACAGAATTTACGTCAAAAAATTCTGCAGTAATTTCAACGGCTTTAGTTAAGTTAAGATAATCGATGTATTCTAAAGCGTTGTTATCACTTAAAATTTCGTATTCTATACCGTTTTCAATCGGTGCAATTTGAGCAGATTGATTAGTGTTTTCGCCAAAAGAAAGTTCTTCAAAATTAGTCAATTCAATAATTTCCATAATATCCCTCATTTCAATTAAATGCTAACACAAACCAATATGCCTATCAAGTTAATAAATCTTAAACTATTATTCACTGTTTTGTAACATTTTCTTGATAAATTAGCATGTCTTTTATATAATCATAATTGTTTAGGACGATAACTAAAGAGGATGAAATGGCTATAAACGATTTGAATGATGGAGTTGGTAAAAAGATTGTTGAAGCATTAAAAATGCAATCAGCTGAACACGCTGACGGTGAAGTTTTTGTAAATGATGATGCTCCAGAAATTATTGAAGAACCTATGTACGAAGAAGAAGTTGCACAAGAAGAAGCTCCTGTTTCTTTTGATGAAATTTCTTATCAAGAAGAGGTTCCTGCTAATACTGAAATGCAGGCTAAAATTCAATCTCAATTACAATTCCAAGCTGCTGTTCAACCTCAATCATATGTAGATGCAGCGTTCCAACAAAGTATTGCTCAAAATCTTGGAGCTAATGCTTTTGCAGTTCAAGATGACTTTGATTACCCATCAAATGTTGCCGTTTTAAGACAACTTATTGCAAAACTTCCAACTGGTGTTTCTAAACAAACAGGTGCTTTGATTATTAAGCAAACAATGGAAGCTCTTGGCATTTCAATGGGTAGTGTTTTACAAGAAGCAAAACAAGTTCAAGAAGCTCTTACCGCTAATTCTGTTGAATGTCAAAATAACGTTGCTGAATATCGTAAACAAATCAGCATTTTAGAAGCTAAAGCTCAAAGCTATCAAAAACAAGCTTCTGCAATGAATGACATTATCAACTTATTTGTTCAAGCTAGATAAATTTATTAGCTTACTCTGTAAGAGAATACATCTTTGATGTGAGCATCAATCATGCCTCTGCATGATTCCATTTCAGCGTTAATTTCTTTTAACTGAATTTCTAATGCTGCTTTTTGAGCATTCAGTTTCTCTTCTAAAGCTTTTAATTTATATTGTCGTTGTTGTAATTTTTTCGCAACTGCACTATCTGATTCGTAATCAGTAGAAACTTGTAGCAAATTATTTGCTGAATTTTGGGCTGTACTAACTGCTTGAGCAATTAATTGTAACTTCCACTCGCAGTTGGACTGCATAAGTCTCAGTTGTCTTAATCTAATAATACCGATTAGTAAACCCATATTTTCCGCCTTTATCTTTTTTGGTCCAGATTTGAACCTTTTAAGAAATTATGTTGGCTGTTTTCGGCTATTAACTGTTCCATTTTGTTTAGTTGGTGTCTGTGGTAATTGAGCCTATACTGTGCCATTCGTAATTTCTTCTTTACCGTTAAGAAATCTTTGATACCATCAACAATTGACGCTACTGTCGATTGTAGAGGGTTCTTTCTGATCATATAATTTTTCGTATATATCAGAAATTCCATGATTCTTTTTATGTATAGCTCTAGAGTTTCTCGAAACATAATGATCCTTACACTTTAGACCTACATATATTTAAAAACATCACATGCGTATTTATTGATATTTTATGGGTTTACTTTGTAATATTTCTTAATATTAGGTCTAAACTACATATTAATACATGTACTTATACGGAACAAATTTTAAAAACTTTAATAAAATAATATGGATAATGTAATTATTTTTACATTATCCATATACAGTGAAATATTAATTAGTTTTCTACATATTTTGAATAGCTTTTTGGTTACTATCAATACCTTCTTTAAGCATTTTTTTAGCAACATCCCCTTGGGTATCAAGCATTTTAACAACAGTTTCAATATTTCTAACTTTAGTAGAAAGAATTGTATCAGCATTTGATGTAATGTTACCTGTAATATTTTGGTAAGCTGCCAAAGCCGCTGATGATGTACCTTGCATTAAGTTACCAAGAACTGTTGTACCTGCTCCGTAAACACCAAGGTAAGGGGAAATCGCTGTTAAGATACCACCAAAACCTGATATACAACTAGCAAATGGCATAACAATGTTTGAGGCAATCTTTCCTAAGCCTGAACCTGTACCAATACCATATGCAGCTGCACTTGTGATATCAGCTAGTCCACTTACACTTGATGCATAACCTGTTGGAACTCCGGCTAAACCGGAACCCCATCCGTTTAAAATAGAAGCTGCTCCGCCTGTTGATAAACCGTAAATTGAATTGATTGAAGCCGCTCCGCTTGGAAATCCTGAGTAATTGTATAGTGAATCCACACCATAAGAGCTTCCTACATTACCTTTTGAGTAATATGAAGTCCCTGCGATGTTCATTGTTTCAGAGCTACCAAAGATAGTAGCAAATGATGATGGTGCAAGTAAGCTTGCTAAGTTGTACAAAAGTCCACCAGCTGCTTCAAAACCTGTACCAGTACCACTTCCTGAAACTGTTAAATCTCTTAAGCGGTCGTAAGTTTCCCACATTTGGGCTTTTGCCTTACCACTGGCATCACCGAATCTATTTGCTATTACTAAGTCGCTGTCATTTTTATAAGACATTTTAACCTCTTTATCTTAATTATTATCCTAACTTGAGAATGTTTTGAATGTACTGTCGATGTTTTTAGAAATGATTTTGTGAACTGCATCCATTTCTGTTTGTAGTGCATTTTGTTCTGTATCTAACGCTTTTAATCTTAATTCTAAAGTTCTGTCTTCTGTTTGAATTTTTTCAGTTTTTGCGTTGATATCTTGAACTTTCTTTTCATAAACTTGTTGTTGGTAGTTGTAGTTATTCATTGCATCATTATAAGCGTTTTCGTCTGTTACGCTTGTTGCTTTCAATGCATAAACAACACTTGAGCCTTCAAGTTGTAATGAAGTTGCTCTGCCGTTTGCGTCGTATTCCACGATACCGTATTTTGATAATTCTTTATTTGCTGTTTGGTAATCTGCATAGTATGAGTGAAGTGCAAGAAGATTATCTGCAAGACAAGCATCTAATGAATCACCAGTTGTTGCAGTTTTTGTTACAAAGTTCACGTGACTGCTGTTATCTGCCCAGAAATAAATATTATCTAATGCAGTTAAATCACCGTTAGTTCTGTAATTTTGCCAATCTTTTGCAACTTGTGTATTTGGCCAATCTGCTGAGATTTGGTCTAATTGAGCACAATAAGTACCCCAGTCACCTGTTGCACTTGTATCGGTTCTGTCAACAGTGTTTAGTCCGCTCAATTTCTTTGTTCCAACCATATAGTATCCGTCAGATGTTGCAGTTGAAGCTACATATTGAACCTGAGGGTTAGAATTTGTGTTTCTGATACCTGTGTATTCAGAGATTGTACTGTAATATGTTACATATGAATTGTAATTTAAACCGTCAATATCTGTATATTCAGCAGGTTGAATTTCAGATATTGTTTGAGTAGAATCACCGTTTTGGAATGTATATTGAGTTGTTGTAAACTCAGTTGTACTAGGAGCTGTTGGAACTTCCATATTGTATAATTCGTTCCAAAGTTGCGAACTTTCATTAGCCAAGGCTGTTCTTGCTTGGTTAATTTGTTGTCCTTCGTATTCAACGTTAGTCTTTCTCGCTGCTAGTGATATCCATCTTGCTTGAGATGCTGCCATGCCCATTTGTTCGCTCTCCTTCTAAATGTTTGTTATTTCTACCTTTTTCTTGGGTTTAATTATATTTCTCAAAAAGTCAATATAACCTATTAAAATTATACATGATTTATTAAGTTTTATGTAGTCTTTTCCCTAAAAATCAACCAGATAGTGTACTTATCTTGGGTGTTGCATTTTCTTTAGGTTAAAAACTTTACAGAAATTTTATTTTTCTGATAAAATAACAAGTATATTGAATATTGAGGAAAGGTTTTATGAAATTTTCATCATCGTTTAAGGTTGGATTATTAACACTAATAGCTATAATTTTACTTGTAGGTACTGTATTAAAAGTTAAAGGTCGTGCTTTAACCAATGCGAAACGTATTGAAATCCAATTTAAAGATGTTAATGGTTTAAGACCTGGTGCTGGTGTTCAAATGATGGGTTTGAAAGTTGGTCAAGTCGAAGAAATTACACCGATTGTAAAAGGTGAAGATGGTTATGTTAATGTAAAATTTGTTATTACTGACCCATCTGTTCAAATTCCAAGGGCATCATTATTTTCTATTCAACAATCAGGTTTGATTGGTGAATTATTCCTTGAAATTACACCTCCAAAAACTAATGTAATTTATATTCCAATGCAAGACAGACACTTACTCCATAAAAATGACCCTGTTCAAATGAAGTTGAGTGATAAATATTACGAAGTTGGTAAAATTAAAAGTGTTGAAGTTGTAGCTAAGGATTCTATTCCTTACAACTATAAAAACAATATTAAAACACCTTATGCGTATAGGGTTAGTTATTTTATCAATTTGCCAGGTTTAGTTTTACCTGACTTTTTGAAAGGTTCATCAGTTAAAGAAGGTAGTGCTTATCAATTAAGACTTGTTCCTCTTGATGAAATGCCTTTGGTGTATCCAAATCAAGATTCGCCTTATACAATCATTGAACCTTTAAGATTGTCAGACTTTATGGATTGGCAATATAAAGCTGCTGAAACATTAACTGAAACTAACAGAAAAGTTAATGAAATTCTTACAGATGATACAATTAACGATTTGAAACTAACTATTGCTAATTTAGATGCTTTAACTGCAAAATCTACTGAAACTTTAGAAAAAGTTGATGCTTTGTTAGAGTCATCTAAAGGTGATATCGAATTGTTATTAACTATGACAAAACGTGCAACTGATGATTTTTCAAAATTGTCAGCTAATGTTAATGCAATTATCGGGGATAAACAATTTAAGACAACTTTATTGTCAACAGCTGATTCTATTGATAAGTTAGCTCAAAACTTAAACAAAGTTATGGATGCTGCAGATGCTGAAGAAACAGGTAAAAACTTGAAAATTATTTCAGAAAACTTATCTCAAATTACAGCTAGCGTTAATGCTATGACAAAAGACGACAAGTTGAAAAATGAATTAACTTCTGCTATTACAAACGTAAACTGTGCAATGGCTGAAGTTGCAACAGCTTTGGATACGGTAAACAGGGTAAATCCTGCAAATCCAAACCAAGCATCAGATTTACAACAAATAGTTAAAGATACTGTTGTTACAACTTCTAACTTGAGAAAATTCTCAGATAAGTTGAACAAACGCTTCTTACTATTTAGATTAATGTTCTAATATGCAAAATATCAAGACTAAAATTACACAAATTCATTATCAAAGGGATCCACAAGGAATTTTATTCGATTTTTTAAAGTTCTGTTCGTATTTCTATGGCTTTGGTAGTCGCTTGAAAAATTTCTTATATGATAAAAAGATTATTAAGCCTAAAAAAGTGGATGCTTTTGTTATTTCTGTTGGTAATATGACAACCGGTGGTGTTGGTAAAACTCCTGTCGTGTCTGAGATTGCTAAGTATTTGATTTCTCAAGGACGAAAAGTTGCAATTGTATCAAGAGGTTATGGTGGTCATTTAAGTAATCGTTCTATTAATATGATTTCTGATGGTGCGATGATTTATTTTGATGCGGTTGATGCTGGGGATGAACCTTATTGGTTGGCAGAAAATACTCCAGGGTGTTATGTTTTTACTTGCCGTAATCGTTATATGGCATCAAAACATGCGGTTGAAAAGTTTGGTGTTGAAATTATTATCTTGGATGATGGTTTTCAACATAGAAAACTTCATAGAGATTTAGATGTTGTTTTAATGGATAGTGTTAAAGGTTTTGGTAATGAATGCTTGTTACCAGCAGGTCCGTTAAGAGAAGGTCCTGAGGCATTAGAACGTATCGATAAGTTTGTAGTTGTTAGTAAGAATACTAACCACGAAGTTGCACAAAAAGTTGCAAGAATTATGCAAAAACGTTTAAAACTTAGTACAAGTATTTGTTATACAGAGCCTGATTATGTTTATGATATTAAAACCGGTCAACGTTTAATGGAAGGTTTAGCGGTTACTGCAATGTGTGCGATTGGTCAGCCTCAACAGTTTTATGACTTTTTGAAAGATTATCAGGTCGTAAATACTGTAACTTTTGATGATCATCATCAATATTCAGCGGGTGATATCGTAGATATTTCAGGAAGTATTATTACAACTGAAAAAGATGCGGTTAAATTAGCTAGATTTGATAGAGGGCAAATTTACGCATTACGTTTAAAAACTGTGCTTGATGTTGAAGGGTTGTTGAGCTAATGAAACGTGTGGGAAACGTTGTTAAACTATTAGAAGAGGCAAAACAACCTCAAAGTGATTTTGTAAAATTGATGGATTCATTTAAAGATCCTTATTTGGTTTTGATTGCTTGTATTCTTAGCCTGAGGACAAATGACAGAACAACTTATCCTGCAACTTTAAGAATGCTTGAGCTTGCAAAAACTCCTCAAGAGATGATGGGGGTAAGTGTAGAGGATTTGGCAAAAGCTATTTATCCTGTTGGGTTTTACAAAAATAAGGCAGGACAAATTATTGAATTATCAAAACTTATTGTCGAAAAATATGATGGAAATGTTCCAAATTCGATTGATGAACTTTGCAAGTTTAGAGGGGTTGGTAGAAAAACTGCAAATCTTGTTATGACTTTAGGGTTTGGTGAACCTGCAATTTGTGTTGATGTCCATGTTCACAGGATTTTTAATCGTTTAGGTTATATTAAAACTAAAAATCCTGTAGAAACCGAATTTGCACTAAGAGAAAAATTGCCTGTTGAATATTGGATTCCTATAAATACGCTGTTGGTAACTCATGGTCAGAATGTTTGTAAACCAATAAAACCAATGTGTTTACAATGTCCTGTTTCTCAATTCTGCGATAAGTTAATATAGTTGCCAGTGTGTTTTTGCATGTGTTATCCTCTATTTAAAATAATAGGGAGAGTTATACATGGGATTTTTTAATTTTTTATTATTCATTGTATTGCTTTGTTGGATTGTAACATTACAAGGCAAAGTTGACAGTTTGTCGTCAACGTTAAAATATGTTTGTAGAAAAATAAATGATTATGAAAAAATTGCGTTTACAAGTACTCCGCAACCTTCAAAAGTGCAGGTTGTAGAGCCGTCTGTAAATGAGGTAAACCCTGAACAACCTGTCAAAGATGTTGTTCCTGAAGAAAAAATCCCTGTTCAACCTAAAGCCGAAGAATCTAAAGTTGTTGAGCCAAAAGTTCAACCGGTTTATGTTTCTAATACTAAAAAAGAGGATTTTGATTTACAAAAGGCGTTGTTGGGTAATGTGTTTAATAAGATTGGGGCATTGGCAATTATCATTGCAATGGTTATTTTGATAAAATTAGTTTCCTCATTTATCGTTATAACTCCTGTTATGAAGTTTGTTTTCGGTATTTTATTAGGTTCAGGTTTGTTGGCTGCGGGAACTGTTCTTCATAAAAAAGATAATATGAAAAATTATTCAGAAGTTTTACTTGGTACAGGTTTTGCAACCTATTTTATTACAACATTTTGTGGATCAACTGTGTTGGATTTATACGGCTCAGTTACAGCTTTAATAATAGGTGGTGTGCT
Organism: Candidatus Gastranaerophilaceae bacterium; assembly: GCA_045530955.1. Lineage (GTDB taxonomy): Bacteria > Cyanobacteriota > Vampirovibrionia > Gastranaerophilales > Gastranaerophilaceae > Zag111. The sequence continues at coordinate 21,110 of JAZSDA010000060.1, read as the reverse complement.
TTTAGTCCTAACTTATTTAGTTTCATCTAAATTAAAGACCGCATCAATGATTGTGATTGGTTTGATAGGTGGTTATCTTACACCGTTTTGTGCAAAAGCCAGTACTGAAGAAATTTTTGGATTTTTAATCTTTTTGAATATTCTAACTTTAATCTTTACACTTAAAAATAAACGATTTAATGCAATAAATACAGTGAACTTAGTTGTATCTATGTTGATGATGACTGTAATTTACTTAATTAAAGTCTTTATATTAAAAGGTGAAGAGGTAAGTTATGTTTATCCGTTAATTTTATGGGGAGCTTATATCTTGTATGATTTGTTCAGAGATAAATCAAGTGTTGTTGATAATGTGTCTTCTTGGATAAATTATGCCCTGTTAACAGTATTTTCGTTGATGCTGTTCCATAATGCTCACCATAAATTAGGCGTTTTATTTATTGCTTCTGCTTTAATCTATTTGTTATTGGCAGGTGGTTCAAGAGTTGCTAAAAATCTTTTATACAAATCTTATGAATATTTTGTACTTATAAATGTTTGGCTTTATATAATATTTGTATTGAGTGATATTTCAAGTGTAACAGCTTGGTCTGTTGTAGCTTTGCTCCTTTCAATTTTTGTCGGGGCGTACAAGCTAAATTATCTTGTGCCGATTGTGGTTGCGTATTTTTCAACGGCGTTTGTTGGTGCTATGGTAGCTCAATCAGGTAGTGAAATTTGTCTAATTGCAAAATATTCTCCAATTATAAATCCAAGAACATTGGTATGTATGGTTCCTGTTATAACAATGATGTTTTCTTCTTTGTTGATTAAATCAGTTTCTCAAAAGTCTTCTAATTGGTTGAAATTTATGGGACTTTCAATGGGATATTTATATGCTATTTGTGAAGTAAACTCTTACTTGATGCGTATAGCTGATAATAATGATTTTATAAACTTCAACAGATTAATGATATTTGTGATTATTGGATTTGTTTATGCGTTAAATACTAAGAAAATTGCAAAAGTTACAAATTCTGTTTTATTTAATGTTGCAAGTTTTATGATTTTTGCACTTTCAGCTATTACTTTATTATGTGCTTCATACTGGTATCCTGAATCGTATTTGCCAATTATAAATCTTCGATTTGCAGCTTACGTTTTAGCAATAATTGCTTGTGTAAAATATGACCAATGGGATAGAGTTGATTTCTTTAAATATGTAGCGGTATTTTTAGGATTTTTACTTTGCCATAGCGAAAGTGCAGCTATTCCAAAATTGTATGGTGCAGGTTGGCAGTATTTGATTTCTCTATCTTGGGTATTGTATTCAGGTATTGCAACAATTGTCGGTATTGTGAAAAATCGCAGATATTTGATTAATGCAGGTATTGGGATAATTATTTTGACAATTGCAAGAATATTTATCTATGATTTGGCTAAAGTTGATGCGTTGTATAAATTGGTGGCTTTCTTAGCTTTGGGTATTATTTTAATGTTGGTATCTTATATTTATACAGTTAATAAAAATAAAAAATAGTACTTTATTTTATAGTAAATTTGGGGTAGTATTTTTATGGAGAGTTTGCATGAAAATATTACCCTTAATTTTTAATAAAAAAGCTCAACACGTTGTTATAACAAGGACTGCGGATGAGTCGTATGTTGTTACAGAGGCTCTTAATCGTCTTTATCCTGTTGAGCCTATGTTAAAAAGTTATGCAAAAGCAAATGGTGTTGATTTATTTGTTTCAAGCCCAAAATCTTCGGATAAAAATACGTTGAATAATATTATTTCATTGACTGTATCTGATTCTAAAAAATCAAAATCAAATACTGCGAATTTTGCAGTTCATTATGATAATGATAGATATACATTTACTGAAGTTAAAAATGTTGAACTTGAAAATTTGTCGGGAGAAAAGAAACAATTTCGGGTTAAAAGGTCTTTTGAAGATAATTTTATCAGAGCTTTTTTCAGAACCTTTGAAAATTTGACAAATCAAGTGAAATCTTTAGATTAAACTATTGTCATAACAAGTGTTTTATGCTACTATGTAGTTATTAATTGTCCTGTTTATTGGTGTACAGGCAGTTGTGGGTTAATACAATTGAATATATAGGATAGGAGTTTGAAATGAGTATTACTAATCCTCACAAAATCGACACTGCTAAGCTAGATTCGATTATTGAGTCTTATGGTTCAAAAAAATCTAACTTAATTGCGATTTTGCAAAAGGTTCAGGAAGAATACAGATACTTACCTGAAGATGCATTGATTTACATTGGTACAAAGATTGAAGGGCTTTCTCCTGCAACAGTTTTCGGTGTTGCAACTTTTTATGCTCAGTTCTCATTGGATCCAAAAGGTAAATATGAAATTAAAGTTTGTGATGGAACAGCTTGTCACGTTCGTGGTTCAATGCCTGTACTTAACGCAATTAAATCATATTTAAAATTGAAAGATGGTCAAATGACAACAGATGATGGTTTGTTCTCTTTAGAAACCGTAAGTTGTCTTGGTGCTTGTGGTTTAGCACCTGTTTGTGTAATTAACGAAAAAGTTTATCCACAAATGACATCTGACGCAATAAAAGTTATTTTAGAAACTCTTTTGAATGGAGAAAGATAGTATGGTTAAAGAATTAAGTATTGATATAAAACAAGAGCAAGCAAAAGCTCATGAGGAAATTAAAAAACAAGGGTTAAGAGTTCTTGTTTGTGCTGGTACAGGTTGTGTGGCAAATGGTTCATTGAAAATTATTGAAAAATTCAAAGAATTAGGTGCTGATGTATCAACTCTTACTGATTATGACAAAATGACAATCGTTCCAACTGGTTGTCATGGTTTCTGTGAACAAGGTGTTTTGGTAATTATTCCAGATAAACACGTTACTTATGTAAAAGTTAAAGAAGCAGATGTTGAAGAAATTTATGAAAGTCATGTTAAAAACAATCAACCTGTTGAAAGACTTTTATACACAGACCCAAAAACTCATCAGCATGTTCATAAAAACGAAGATATTAACTTCTATGCTAAACAAACACGTACAGCATTAGCAAACTGCGGTAAGATTGACGCAGAATCATTAGATGAAGCAATTGCTGTTAGAGGTTATGAAGCATTAGCAAATGTTATTAAAGAAGGTAATCCTGATGCAGTTATTGAAACTATTGAAAAATCAGGCTTGCGTGGTAGAGGGGGCGGAGGCTTCCCAACTGGTCGCAAATGGAGATTTACTGCAGCAAATAAAGGTGGAAAATCTTATGTTGTTTGTAACGGGGACGAAGGTGACCCAGGTGCATTCATGGATCGTTCAATTATGGAAGGCGACCCTCATAAATTGTTAGAAGGTATGGCAATTGCAGCTTATGCGATTGGTGCGGATGAAGGTTATATCTATGTTCGTGCAGAATATCCTCTTGCTATCAAACGTTTGAGAAAAGCTATTGCCGATGCTGAAGCACGTAACTTCTTAGGTAAAAATATTATGGGAAGTGATTTCTCATTTGTATTACATATCAAAGAAGGTGCAGGTGCTTTTGTTTGTGGTGAAGAAACAGCTCTTATCGCTTCTATTGAAGGTGAACGTGGTATGCCAAGACCAAAACCACCATTCCCTGCAAATAAAGGTTTGTTCGGCCGTCCAACATTGATTAACAACGTTGAAACATTAGCTAACGTTCCTGTAATTATGTTGAATGGTGCTGATTGGTTTGCTCAAATGGGTACTGAAACTTCAAAAGGTACAAAAACTTTCGCTTTAACAGGTGAAGTTAACAATACAGGTCTTATCGAAGTTCCAATGGGTACAACTTTAAGAGAAATCGTATTTGATATCGGTGGCGGTATCAGAAACGGCAAGAAATTTAAAGCTGTTCAAATTGGTGGTCCATCAGGTGGTTGTTTAACTGAAGAACACTTAGATTTACCTATGGATTATGATAACTTGATTAAAGCTGGTGCGATGGTTGGTTCAGGCGGTCTTGTTGTAATGGCTGAAGATACTTGTATCGTTGAAGTTGCAAGATTCTTTATGAACTTTACTCAAAACGAAAGTTGCGGTAAATGTGTGCCTTGTCGTGAAGGTACTAAAAATATGCTAAAAATCTTAGAAAAGATTGTAGCTGGTAAAGGTGAAATGAGCGATTTGGATCTTTTAGAAGATTTGGCTCAAGCAGTTAAAGACGGTTCACTTTGCGGTTTAGGTAAAACTGCTCCTAACCCTGTATTATCAACTCTAAAATACTTTAGAGATGAATATATTGCACACATTAAAGACAAAAAATGTCCTGCAGGTGTATGTACAGCTATGAAGAAAATCGTTATCGAAGAATCTTTATGTAAAGGTTGTACAAAATGTGCTAGAACTTGTCCTGTTGGTGCAATTTCAGGTGAAGTTAAACAACCTCACAAAATTGATCAGGCTAAATGTATCAAGTGTGAAGCTTGCTTAACTAACTGTCCGTTCAAAGCTATCGTATTAGAGTAATAATTATAAGGAATTAAAATTATGACAGATAAAAAAGTATTATTTATAGATGGCAAAGAGGTTGAATTTACAGACGAACCGAATTTGCTTGAAGTTATTAGAAAAGCAGGATTAAATGTTCCAACATTCTGTTACCGTCCTGACTTAACATCTTTCGGTGCTTGCAGAATGTGTGTTGTTGAAGTTGAAGGTAGAGGTATTCAATCATCTTGTACAATGCCTCCTGAAAATGGCTTAAAAATCCATTTAAACACTGCTAAAACAAGACGTATCAGAAAAACAGTTTTAGAATTGCTATTAGCAAATCACGATAGAAAATGTCTAACTTGTGACAGAAGCGGCAACTGTGAACTTCAAAAATATGCAGAAGAATACGGTATTAAAGATATCAGATTCCCTGACAAAAAAGAAGAAGAATATTTACCAGTTGATAATAGCAGCCCTTCAATTGTTAGAGATCCAAACAAATGTATTCTTTGCGGAGCTTGTGTAAGAGCTTGTTCAGAATTCCAAGGTCATTCAGTTTTAGGTTTTGCTAATCGTGGTTCAAAAACAGTTGTTCAACCGATGAACGGCAGACCGCTTGCTGAAGTTGATTGTGTTAACTGTGGTCAATGCGTTTCTGTTTGTCCGACTGGTGCTTTAACAATTAAAGATGACACAGACAAAGTTTGGAATGAAATTACAAATCCTGAAAAAACTGTTGTTGTACAAATGGCACCTGCAACTCGTGTTGCGTTAGGTGAAATGTTTGGTCTTAAACCTGGTGAAAATACTATTGGTTTAATGAATGCGGCGTTGAGAAAAATTGGTTTCAATCTTGTATTTGATACAAACTTCTCTGCTGACTTGACTATTCTTGAAGAAGCATCAGAATTTATTGAAAGAGTAAAATCAGGTCAAAACTTACCGTTGTTTACTTCTTGCTGTCCAGGTTGGGTAAAATATATGGAAGATCAACATCCTGATATGTTAAACCACTTATCAAGTTGTAAATCTCCAATGTCTATGTTGTCTTCAGTTTTAGTTGAACTAGTTCCACAACATTTCAATGTTGCAAGAGAAAACTTGGTTGTTGTTGCAATTATGCCTTGTACAGGTAAGAAATATGAATGTAAACGTCCAGAATTATCTCACGATGGTCGTTTAGATACAGATTACGTATTAACAACTCAAGAATTAGGCAGAATGATTAAGGCTGCAGGTATTGACTTTAAAGCATTAGAACCTGAATGTAATGATTCGCCGTTTGGTGAATACACAGGTGCAGCAACTATATTTGGTGCATCAGGTGGTGTTGCTGAGGCTGCTGCTCGTACAGCTTATGAATTTGTTACAGGTGAGCCTTTAGCTGATGTTGATATCAAAACTATGAGAGGAACTTCTAATCGTTCAAGAAGCATTGAACTTGACTTAAAAGGTACAAAAGTTGTAGTTAGAATTGTTTCTACTTTATCTGAAGCTGAAAAAGCTATTCAAGAAATCAAAGCAGGAACTGCTGACTTCCATTTATTAGAAGTTATGGCTTGCCCTGGCGGATGTGTAAATGGCGGTGGTCAACCAAGAAGCTGTGATGATTCGTCAGTAAAAGGTGCTAGAGCTGAAGGTTTATACAAAGAAGACAATGAGCTTCAATTGAGAAAATCTCATACTAACCCTTCAATCAAAAAACTTTATGATGAATATTTGGAAAAACCAAATTCTCATAAAGCTCACGAAATCCTGCACACAATTTATAAAGATAAATTTACAGGTTCATATAAGGATATTTAAGTCCAAGAAAAAAGACCTCTCATTTGAGAGGTCTTTTTTTTATAAATAAATTTAATTATTTAACGGCTTTGATAACTTCATTAGTGATATCTTTTCCACCGTATAGAACAATGCCTTTGCTAAGAACTACATCATAGCCTTTTAATACAGCTTGTTCTTCAATTTTTTTAGAAATAGATGCGTCAATTGCTTTTAATTTTGTTGCGTATTCTGCATCCATTTTAGTTTTTTTGTCTTGTAATTCTTTTGTGTATTTTTCTTCTGCAGCTTTTTTCTTGTCGGCATCAGTTATGCTTGCTACATCTTTTCTTGCTTTTTCGATGAATTTAACAATTTCTTCAGCTTTTGTTTGTTGTTCTTTTTTAAGTTTTTGAACTTCAGATGATGCTGCTACAACTTGAGGAACGTCAACGATAGCTACACCTAAGCCTTCAGCTGATGCTACTGTACCTAATGATAAACAACCAACAGCGATTAGTGCTGATAATAAACCTAAACTTTTCTTCATAATGCTTCTCCTTTAACATTCTTAATATAGCATAAAACTCTTTAAAATAAAAGCTAATCGTCCGTTTGATTTATTTTTTATCGTTACATCTTTACATGATTTTAGCAATTCTGTATAATGGTACAGTAGGTATAGAGTAAAATGTGGTTGGTTTTGTAACTAATTCTTAATAAAAGGTTTTTATTTAACCGTCCTTGTTTGAAAATATACTTACAAGATATATTTAATTATATATAGCTAGATATACATTAAAATAACATAGAAGGTAATTACAAAATGAAGAAGATTAAGAAAAGTAATCGATTATTAGGAACTGTTTTGACTGTTTCTGCTATCTGTGCTTTGTCAATCTCAGGTCAAGCTTTTGCGGCTGGTGAAGGTATCGGTAATGCTGGTTCTTTTGACGCAGGCTTTGGGTTTACTCACGGCGGTATCCCTGTAATGAATGAGATTGGTGGTTCTCAAATTCATGATAGTGATATGATGCGTTACGATAAAAACAGAAGACGTGGCGAAAGCGATTATTATCAGTACGAAAACAAAAGATATGGTACCGGTGGTTCAGCAGTTAAAAATTACGCAGCCCCAAATACATCTATTCCAGATTCAATGAAGGCCACTGTTGATGAAGTTGGTACAAAAGGTGTGTATGTAAACTCTATTGAAGTTTCACCTTCTGAAATTTTAACAAAAGAAGAAATTAACAATGTTATCGGTCAATATGTTGGTCGTAACGTATTTATTTCAGATATTCAAGCAGCAATTAAAGGCTTGAACGATTTATATGCTGAAAAAGGTTACGTTACTGCAAGAGCATATTTGCCAGAACAAACCGTTTCAAACGGAAATATTAAAATCGAATTAGTTGAGGCAAAAATTGGTGAAGTATCTGTTATCAATAACAAATACACAACTGATAAATATATCCTTGATCGTATGCCTCAAAAATCAGGTGAATTATTTGATATCGTTAGTTTAGAACAAGATGTTTTAGATTTTAACAGATATCACGAAGGTGTAAACCTAGCTGCTAACTTGAGAGCAGGTTCTACTCCAGGTACAACTGATATTGAATTGACAGCACAAGAAACATTCCCATTCCACATTATTGGTATGATGGATAACGCTGGTCGTAGAAGTACTGGTCAATTAAGAGGTGGTCCTGCAATTGTTGCTGATAGTTTGTTCCATAGACGTGACCAAATGTCTTTAGGTACATACTTCTCACGTGGTGCAGTGAGCCCATTCTTTGATTATAGTGTACCTGTAAACAAAAAAGACGGTAGAGTAGGTTTCACTTATTCTTCAACTTTTGCAAAAGTTAAACATATGGATGATCCATTGGCTCATGCTTTGTTTAGTAATAGATTAAAAACTTATTCATACTTATATAGCTTGTACTATGATCAACCAATCGTTAGAGAACGTGGCTTTGAATTTAGAACTCACGCAGCTTTGAATTACAAACGTTCAAGAACTTGGTTAAATAATGATCCTACAGGCGGTATTTTAGATGATTACATTTCTAATACAGACCAAGTTACAAGTGTTGATTTAGGTTTTAATATTAGAAAAGATACAAAGTATGGTATTTGGTACTTGAACCAAACTGCATCTATGGCATTCCCTATATTTGATAGTGAATCTAACTACTTCAAATATTCAGGCGGATTCTTAAGATTGCATGACTTCTCACACGGTGTAATCGGTCAATTGAGAGGTAGTTACCAAGTAATTCCTAACAACAAACACATTCCTTATTTGGATCAATTCCAAACAGGTGGTTTGGCAACTGTTAGAGGTTATTCTGAAGGTGTAATGCTTGGTAAGAGTGGTTACTTCTTCAGTGGTGAATTGATGTTCCCTCTTGGACCTAGAACTTATACAACAGCTGAAGGTTTCACAAGAAGAAACGTTGGTCACTACTTAAAAGGTGCTATCTTTGCTGATACAGCAGGTGTATTCCCTTATGTAAGAGAAGATGCTTATGATGGAAGTTACTTCTTAGCTTCTGTTGGTGCTGGTGTAAGGGTTCAATTGCCAGGTGACTTAAGTGCTCGTTTATATTGGGGTTGGCCATTAATCAACAACGCATATGAACGTCACAGACACATGGGTAGATTCCACTTTGAATTAACTCTTGAACCTGACTTTGATTCATTGTTAAGCAAACGTTCAACAAGACCAGCTCCTGCTCCGGCTCAACCACAAGCTCCAGCATTAGCTCCACTTAACAACGGACCAAACAATTATGATGATATCAGACACTATGACTACTTGTTAGATGGTTCTGCAACAGCATTATAATTTTAAGATTATATAATTAAAAAACGGCTCGATAGATATCGGGTCGTTTTTTGTATATAATTGTTTTATGACTAAATTTACACAGGAAAAAGGGATATTTATAACCGCAACAGGAACTGATGTTGGTAAAACATATATCAGTGCATTGTTTGTGAAATTATTGCGTGAAAATGGTGTGAATTGTGGATATTTTAAACCTGCATTAAGTGGAATTTCTTCAGATGTTGTGAGTGATGTTCAATATGTAAGTAAAGTTTCAGGGGGTGATTTTACTTTAGAAGATAATGTTTCATATTCTTTTAAAGATGCTGTTTCACCTCATTTGGCGGCTGTTAGAGCGGGGAAAAAAATCTCTCTTGATAAAATTATCAAAGATTATGAAAATCTGTCAAATAAGTATGATTTTATTGTCGTAGAAGGTGCGGGTGGAATTACTTGTCCTTTTGATTTATCAGCGACAACACTTCTTTTGCCTGATGTGATTAAAGCACTTGGTTTAGATGTTATTGTTGTTGCCGATGCTGGTTTAGGGACTATAAATTCAACACTTTTAACTTGTGAATATGCAAAGTCTAAAAGTATCAATGTCAAAGGTATTATTTTGAACAATTTTGATTGTGATAATTTTATGCATCAAGATAATTTAGAACAAGTTGAGCGTTTGACTGGGGTAAAAGTTGTTGCAACTGTTAAAAGTAATGCTACAAGTTTAGAGTTGGATGATTGTTTTAAGAAAGGTTTAGATTAGAAGATGACAAATTGGCAAGAGGAAGATTTAAAATATATTTGGCATCCTTGTTCTCAGATGAAGGACTATGAAACCTTACCGCCAATTGTTGTTGAAAGAGCTTCTGGTATAAACCTTTATGATACTGAGGGCAATTGTTACAAAGATATCGTAAGTTCTTGGTGGTGTAATCTTTTAGGGCATTGTAATCCTAGAATTAATCAAGCAATTAAAAATCAGTTAGACAAATTAGAACACGTTATTTTTGCAAATTTTACACATAAAACGGCGATTACTTTATGTCAAAAAATGGTGGAAGTGTTGCCCAAAGGTTTGTGTAAGTTTAATTTTGCAGATAATGGTTCAGCTGCTGTTGAAATGGCTATGAAAATGAGTTTTCAGTATCATCAACAGGTTGGAAATACTCATAAAAAGCGTTTTATGGCATTGACTGATGCTTATCATGGAGAAACTATTGGGGCGTTGTCTGTTGGTGCTTGTGATTTATATACTGAGATTTATAAGCCAATTTTATTAGATGTTGAAAGAGTTCCTGCTCCTGATTGCTTCAGATGTCCGTACGGCAAATGTAGAGATAATTGTTCTTGTGAATGTTTTGAACAGGCTGAAAAAGTTTTTGAAAAGTTTGGGAAAGACACTTGTGCAATGCTTGTTGAACCTTTATTGCAAGGTTCTGCGGGTATGAAAGTTTATCCTGCATTGTTTTTGACAAAATTAAGAGCACTTTGTGATAGGTATGATGTTCATTTAATCGCTGATGAAATTGCAACCGGTTACGGACGAACTGGCAAGATGTTTGCGTTTGATTATGCGGGAGTTAGTCCTGATATAATGTGTCTTTCAAAGGGGCTTACTGGTGGGTATATGCCAATGTCGATTTGTGTAACTACACAAGAAATCTATGATGCGTTTTATGATGATTATAATAAGGGAAAAGCCTTTATGCACAGTCATACATACGCAGGTAACCCTCTAGCGTGTTCTGCAGCTATTGAAGTTTTGAATATTTTAAAAGATGAAAATATTATTGAAAAAGCAAACGAAAATGCTAAATATTTTAATCATATTATAAAAGAGAAATTTGAAGATTTGCCATATGTTGGTGAAGTCCGTCATATTGGTTTGATAAATGCAATTGAATTAATTAAAAATAAGGCGTCTAAAGAGCCTTTTGAATCCGAACTAAGGGTTGGTTATCAGATTTATAAAAAAGCCTTGAAAAAAGGCGTGCTACTGCGTCCATTAGAGAATGTTATTTACTTCAATCCACCGCTTATTATAGAGCGTGAAGATATGGATTTTGTAACAGATGTTGCAAAAGAATGTATGATTGATGTAATGAATTGTTTATAATCGTTTTAAACACTTGAATAATTAATAAAACAACGTTATAATATTATTATAGGGTTTCTTTTGTAAAATATTGTAAAAAAGGAGTATAAAAAGCTAAAGTTTCCCCAGGTGCTAGCCGATGTTTATCTTGTGTGAATCACGAGGTAGAACATTAAAACATTGTATTCAAAATTTAAAATATTTTGTGTCATTCAGAGGCGGAGCCGTAGAATCTCAAAATATTTTAACTGATGAAAAACAACCGTCATTGCGAGCGAAAGCGAAGCAATCTAGCTTATAGTAAACAATGACAAACGTAAAAACAAACCGTCATTGCAAGCGAAAGCGAAGCAATCCAGTAAAACAAAATAAACTGTCATCCTGAACTTGATTCAGGATCTCACAAGAGGTCAAAAAAGTCGTTCGATGGTGAGATAGTGTATCAAGTACGCTATGACAAAACAAAAAACTAATGTGCTAATAAAACATGAGGTGTTGGATATGAAAAACGGTTTCAAGTTGAGAAATTTATCTATTGCGGCATTGGTTGGCTTAGTTGGGCTTGGTGCTACAAATAGTGCTCAAGCTAATGAAACTCCAATCACACCAACGCTTGGTGATGATGCCTCATATACATTGAAAGAAGTTTCAACACCGACTGACAATTCAATCACCTTATACAAATATGAGAATACTGGTATTACTGAAACTATAAACTACGAAGTGAATCTAAAACAAACAGAATACGGCTCAGGTGATAATGCTAAATATTACAAATGGACAACAGATGCCAATGGTAATTATACCTTTGGCGAAACAACTCAAGACCAAGCGCAGATTACTGCTAAATATGATGCTTCCTTATCTAGAATGTCATCAGGTAATGGTGGGACTGATGTTAATGGTGATTTTATAGGTAATGGTGGTGTAACTTATGGTGGAGCAATTTATAATCAAGGTACAAATTCTGTGATTGGTAATGTCACTGGAAACTTCGTAGGTAATTATGCTACATCACAATCGTCTTCTGAAACCAGAGGTGGTGCAATTAGTAATTATTCTGGTACAATTGGAAATATCGTAGGTGATTTTATTGGGAATTATGCATTGTCAACGTCATATGGTGTACGTGGTGGTGCAATTACTAATTATTACGGTACAATTACCTCAATTACAGGTGATTTTATTGGGAATTATTCGCAAGGTTCTGGTTCAAGTTCTTCTTATGGCGGCGCAATTTATAACTATACACCTTCTTCTACTTTAGTAACTATAGGTAATATAACAGGGAGTTTTATTGGAAATTATGTATCTGATGAATATGCTTATGGTGGGGCAATTTACAATTATGCTAATTCGGCTATAATTGGTAATATCACTGGTGATTTTATAGGAAATTATTGTTATTCTTCATCTAGGATTGGCCAAGGTGGGGCAATTTATAACAGTTCTAAAATTGGAAATATCACTGGTGATTTTATTGGTAACTATTTACGAAGTTCTAGTTCATATAGTTCTCAAGGTGGTGCTATTTATAATGCTGATACAATTGATAGTTTTACAGGCAATTTTATTGAAAACTATGTAGCTCAAGGTTTTGGCGGGGTAATATATAATGTTTCTAAAATTGGTGATATTACAGGGGGATTTATAAATAACTACGCAACTCAAGGTGGAGCAATATATAATTATTCTCATGGTGCGATAACTAGTGTTGGGGATATTACAGGTAAATTTATTAATAATCGTGCATCTTCTATTTCTGCTGGTGCTGAAATCAACGGTGGTGCTATTTATAATTATGTTGCTTCTTCTATGATTGAAATAGGTACTGTTACGGCTGATTTTATTGGTAATAATGCAAGTTCAACATTATATTCTGCTCATGGTGGTGCTATTTATAGTTATAGAGCAACAATTAATGCTATCGAAGGTAATTTCGTTAGCAATTATGTTTATTCAGCAGATTATGGTACTTCTGGTGGTGCTATTTATAACTTAGGAACAATTGGTGGTATTACAGGTGATTTTATCGGTAACTATGCACAAGGTTCTTTATCCTCTACATCAACTTCTTCACTACGTGATGTTGTAGGGGGTGCTATACGTAATGGTGGTTCAATAGGTGATATTACTGGCGATTTTACAGGTAATTATGTTTTAGGTTCAGCTGCTACTGCTCGTGGTGGAACTATTTATAATTATGGAACAATTGGTTTAAATGATTTAGAGGGTAATGTTGTTGGCGGTATAATTAATTCTAATTTTAAAAATAACTATGCTAAAGCTGTAACAGGTACAGCTCGTGGTGGTGCCATTTATACATCTAGTAATTTAAACATTATTGCAGATAATGGTACAAGTGAATTCACAGGTAACTATACAGAATCAAATGGAGTAAAAGACGATAACGCAGTATATGTTGATTCAAATAGCGCAACATTGACATTAAATGCAAAAAACAATGGCATAATAACTTTTAATGATAACATCAAAGGTGCTACTGGTTATACATTAGCACTAACAGGTGATAATACAGGTATAATTAATATTCATAACACTGTATCTAGCGCAAATATGAAAGTATCAGATATTGGTAAGGTTGATTTTGTAGATAATACAACAAGAGAATATAAGTTGCAATCATTGACATCTGAATCTGATGTAAAATACGCTTTAGATGTTGATTTAACTAACAAAAAAGCAGATAAATTTATTACATCTAATGAATCAAGTGGTACAGTAACAATTGATGAATTAAATATCTTATCTGGTGATTGGGAAACTTTAGTTTCAGAGGGTGAATCTAAAATTCAAGTGTTAGATACTCCATCAAATACTTTGCAGTTGGCATTAGGAGATAATCTAGATCTTCCAAATGAAAGAGTTTTAAAAACTATTGAAGAAGTAACATCAGAAGATATAACAAAAGACGTTCAATGGAATGATACATTTGATACTATTAAAACATCAAAAGAATATTATGGTTCTATAGGCTTAGGAACAACAGATACAACTAATGATAGTATCGCAGTGAATATTACAGAAGTTCAAACAAATTCTGTAACAACTCCAAATGGTGATACATTACAACTATGGAATCAGTTTGATACAACAGAAGAAAAGAACTTCAACTTTGATTCAGCAGAAGATGTTTATACAGCAACAGCCGATTCAGGAGCAACAAAAGGTACAACATTAAATATCAATGGTGTTTTAGCTGAAGATAGTACACGTTCAACAATAGATTTTGACAATCATTCAGGCTTAGAAATGAATGATGTAACAGAATTAAATATTAAAAACGTTAGTCTTGAAAATTCTTCAGCACTAATTACAAACAATAACGCTGATAGCACTATCAATTTAACAAACACAAATATTAAAAATAACACTGGTGGAATTACAACAAAAGGTGATGTAAACCTAACTGCAGATGGTGCAGATGTTGAATTATCTGGAAATGTTGGTAATGCGATTTATTTAGATAATTTAGATAAAACATTAACTATTAATCTTCAAAATGGCGGTACAGTAACACAATTAGACAATATCGATGGTCAAATAACATATAAGGTAAATATCCAAGGTGATGATCTAAATACATCTGCATACAACCTACAAGGACAAATCTTGAACGCAGATTTAGGCTTAGGTAATATCACCTTAAATACTGTTGATGGTGTTGTAAAAACTTATGAACCATATAGTTTAACATTAAATCAAGATGTGAATATGACGCTTGATGTTGACTTGGCAAATGAAACAATGGATAGATTTGATGCAGGTACATATGGTCAACATACTGGAAACTTAACAGTTACTGGCATGAATCTACTTTCAGATTCAAAAGATTACACAACAACAATAAAATTTGCTGAATACGGTTTAAAAGATAATGTTAAAAACAATGTAGCTGAAATTGGTAATGGTGTGGATAATGCTTATCAAGGAACAGCATATTCGCCAATCTACAAATATACAGTATCATACGATAACAAAGACGATGCGGGTTATTTCACATTCTCAAGACCTGCTCCAGGTTCATCTGGAAGTGGATCTGCTGATTCATTTAACCCAGCAGTTCTAGGTTCCTCAACCTCTGCAACAGTTGGTGCAACAGCAACGATGAACCAAGCGTTTAACTACGCATTCCAACACTCATCAGACTATATGCATATCCCATATCTTGAACGTATTTCAATGAGAGATAAAAACAAGTATGCAATTTCTGTAACAGGTGATGCAACAGATATGGGAAGATTCTCTCCACTTTACCAACCATCTCAAGAAGAAGCATCAGTTTGGGTAAAACCTTATGCAACATTTGAAACAGTAGGACTTAAAAACGGTCCAAAAGTACACAATAACACATACGGTACTTTAATCGGTTTTGATACTCAAATGCAATCTCTAAGACGTGGTTGGGATAGAGTATTCACAGGCTATATTGGTTACAATGGTGCATCTCAACGTTACTCAGGCATTGATTCTACACAAAACGGCGGTTTGTTAGGTGGAACAATGACCTTGTATAAAGGCAATTTCTTTAACGCAACAACTGTGAGTGTTGGTGCAAGTGTAGCAAACAACCAAACAATGTATGGTAACGAAGACTTTGCAATGTTACTAAGTGGTATCGGTAACAAAACAGGTTATAACTTCGAATTTAAAGAAGGTAAATTAATCCTTCAACCTAGTATGCTAATGTCATACACTTTTGTTAATACATTCGATTACACAAACGCGGCAGGCGTAAGAATTGATAACAAACCATTACACGCATTACAACTAGCCCCTGGGGTTAAAGTTATCGGCAACTTGAAAAACGGCTGGCAACCTTATGCAAGTGTTCAAATGGTATGGAACTTAATGGGTGAATCAAACGCAACCGCAAATGGCGTTAAATTACCTGAAATGAGTATCAAACCATATGTACAATATGGTGTAGGTGTTCAAAAACGTATCAAAGACCACTTTACTGCATACGGTCAAGCAATGGTACAAAATGGCGGACGTAATGGTGTGTCATTAACCGCAGGTTTTAGATGGGCGTTAGGACACGACAATTGCAAGTATGAAAAAACACAACGTCATCCAGAGGTGAAAACCGAAGGATCCTTAACAAGTAAAGAGATTCTTCGCTCCGCTCAGAATGACAGGGGTAAATATATTGATAATAAAACAAGTTCTTTGGATGTTGGTGGCGTGATGCCCCGTGCGGCCGAGCACAAGAAAATTTTAAAACAAATGACACCTGAGCAAAAAATGGCACACGGTGGTAAATATATGAATACCTCAAGAACTGCCAAAACAGGAAGTTTAAGACAATACTAATCCTTGATTGGTTTGCCAAAGATTATTCTTGCTCCGCCAAACCGTTGTTTTAGCGTGCTTTTTATACCTAAGATAATGTCATTTACGTTGCAAATAACTATCTGAATTGTATCAATTACCTTGCTCAGTTTTGGAACTAAAATTTTGAAATCTGTGCTTGATTTATTGAAATTTCCACTCATTGTTACAAATTCATTTGTTGAATTTGCTAAGTTAAAAGTAGTTGTTTCAATATTTTGAGCACTGTTTTTGATTATATCTTTGGTGATTTCCTTGTCTATTTTTGTTGTTAAATTTTCTAGGTTTTTCATACTGTTTTTAAACGCCGTTGTACTGTCGTAAATATTGCTTTTGTTTTCATCAAGTATGCTATAAATCATATCAAAAAGTGAAGTTAAAGAATCTGAGGTTTCTTTTGCTGAACTTAAGAAAGATTCCCCTTTTTCAGACAAATTGTCTAAGTGTTGTTGGTTTGTTTCAGAAATCCCATCAATGTTAATCCCGCTTGCTTTTTCCCCTTTTATAGTATCTCCTGTCTTAATGTAGCTTAACATCGGGGCGTTTGGATAATTTATATTTACATATTTAGAATTTTCGTCGTCTTTATCGTATTGTTTTATTGATACGGTTATGTTTTTTGGAAGCTCAAGTCCCCTTTGATTTAGGGTTATAAATAGATAGGTGGTTTTAAAGTCTTTTGAAATTTTTACCTTGCTTGTTGAACCTAATTTATATCCCTTATAATAAACTCCCATTTTCTCAGGCATCGGGTCCATATCATTGAATTCTGCTTTAATATAGGTGTGGTTAAAATAGTTAAATACAACAAAACCAAGAGCTATTATTAAAAGTATAAGTGCGATTATTTTCCCCATTGTTAAATTATTCATAAAATTATTATTATGAATTTGTTAGTTTTTATAAATTGGCTTGTTGGATTAGCTTAGGATGTTTTGTAAATTTTTATGGATATTAACGTTATGAACCCTAATAAAATCAATATTTTCGTTTATTAGAATACTGTTTAAAGCAAGGGTATAAATATCTTTTTCTTCATTTGTAGCTTCAGGCATATCAAGTAGGCTTTTTCTTGACAAACCCAATAAAATTGGACAATCTAATGTTCTTAATTCTTTCCAACGTTTAATGATTTCAAAATTGTGGTCTTTTGTTTTCCCAAAGCCAATACCTGGATCAATTATGATATTTTCTTTTTTTATCCCTTTTGAGGTTGCATAATCGATTTTGTTTTTTAGTGAAATATAAATCTCATCCATTAAATTTTCATATGCAGGGCTATTTTGCATCGTTTCTGGTGTACCTTGTGAATGTTGGATAATGATTTTTACATCCGGATATTTTGCAATAACTTCTGCCATATGTTCATCATATTCAAGTCCTGAAACATCGTTTATTATATTCACACCTAGTTCAATACATTTTTCAGCAACAGCAGAGTTTCTTGTATCAATGCTAATAGGTGTTTTAATATTGTTTTCTTGAATATATTTTAAAATCGGTATTAGTTTTTCTAATTGAGCTTCTGCACTAACTTCTGTTGAATATGGTTTTGTTGATTCTGCTCCAATATCGATTATGTCTGCACCGTCTTTAATAAGTTGATTTAGGTGGCAAATTGCATCATTTAATTCTATATATTTACCCCCATCAGAAAATGAGTTTGTTGTAAGGTTTAAAATCCCCATAATTTTTGTTTTTTGAGGGGAAGTTGTTTTGCACTTTTTTAGTATTGTTTCGCCTAATGTTTTAAGTCCGAAAGGTTGAGCCTGAAGTTTTTGAGCAATTTTTTCTAATTGGGAAATGCTACCACCTAATATGCAAGATGATTTTTCTATTTTACCGGTGATAACTTCTCTGTGTGTTGCACAATCCGCCCCAACAGAAAGTGCTGTTTGTTTGATAATATTTGCTTGAGCTACTGTTAAATCGAATATCTTAAAATTTTTATACGCAAACTTATCTTTGGCTTTGTGTCGATATGATTTATCAAAACCAATTATTTCCAGTTCTTTTTCAATATCTGTATTTGTTAATTCTTTCAATAAAAAATCGTGCATAACGTTAGTTTAGCACGATTTTTTATATTTCTCAATTATTATAATTATGATCTTAAATCATCTAATTGGTATCTTAAATCACCGTATGCAACTGCACCTGTTTTGAATGCTTTGTTAACGCCAGTAACAAGTACGAAGAATGCTAAACCTGCACCAAATACGCCAGCTGCTTTTTTAGTTAATGGGCTTTCAATAATTCTGCCGATAAATTTGTTGCTTTTTAGAGTATCAAGACGTTTAAGGATGTCTTGAGTGTAAGCAGTGATATTATGTTTGAATTTTGCCCATAAACCTGTTGCAACTTTAGTGTTTTGGTTTACGGCTCTTGTTGTATTGGTAACTTGAGTCATCATACCTTGAAGAACTTGTTCGCCAGTTTTAGCTTTAACTGCTCTACGACTAGCCATTTTTGATGCTGAAGCTGTAAGACCAGCAGCACCACCAACACCTGTTGCAACGTTTTCACGACGTTCAACACGTTCTTCATGTGTAAGTTGTCTTCTAGGTTCTGCTCCAGTGAATGCTACGATTCTTGTCATATTATTCACCGTCCTCAATGAAGTTTTCAACTTCTTCAACTTCTGAATAGTCGATATTGTCTGAGTAGTCAGCTCTTGCAGCTCTTTGAGCGTCTGCTCTTTCTTCAGCTCTTGTTGCTGCGTTATAAGCACCAGCTACACCAGCTCCTGCACCTAATGTTTTTGATGCTATGTTAGCTGTATTGTCGTAAACTTCAGAACCGTTCATTCCTTTAATTTTTCCAGCTAGGAATTTGTAGCCTTGAGCTATTTTTGAACCAATCCATTTGAAAGCTTTTCCTACAGCTTTGAAGCCTCTAACTACATATTTGCCAACTTTATTTTCGTTCATTTTATTTACAACTTTTGTAAATCTTTCAGAAAGGTTAGTAACAAATTTAGACGCTTTGATAGTTGTTAATTTTTCACCCATTGCTTTCCAAATTCTAGAACCTGTTGATTGGAAGCCTTCTGCGATTGGTTTTAAAATGTCGATTGCTTTTTTAGTGAAGTTGCTACTAGCACCTTTAACTGCTGCTGATTTGATAACTTTAGCACCTTTAGAAGCACCCCAAGCTACCGCACAACCTTCAAGTAAGCCTTCTGAAACAACTCTAAAACCTTTTAAAACTTTTTTGAATGCAGTAGGTGTGTGTTCATCTTCAATAAGTGAATCAAATTCTCTTATTTGATCTTCATAATATGCTTGTTTTTCTTTGTAAAAAGCATCATCAGGAATTCCTGCATCTTCTCTGCTTTTAAAAGAAACGTTACTTCTTTGTTGTGAATACTGTGTGATTTTAGGTTGAATTGTTAACATATCTTTCCCCACTACTAAATAAATTTCTGTTCGTATAATACGTATGAAAAATATTTTTTGCTAACACACTTGAAAACCATTAACAAAATGTTACATTGTAGCACATATATTATCCCACATTAATCCGCATTTGTAAAGTGTTTAGCACCTTGGAAAGTATTTCTTTTTACAAATTCTCTATCAATTTTATTTAAACAATCCAGTTTAGCACCAAGCCAACGAGGAGCAATTAAATTTTTCTTTAACCCGTTACCTGCAAGGCGGTGTATAGTGGTTGTTTGAGGTAAAATTTCTAGGAAATCACAACATAGATTTACGTATTCCTCTTCACTCATAAAATCTATTTCACCCGCTTCATAAATTCTTGATAGTTTAGTGTCTTTTAAAGCACAAAGCATGTGGATTTTTACTCCGTCAACCTTTAATTGGGCAAGTTTTTCGGCTGTTTGTAATATTTCATCTCTTGTTTCCCAAAGTCCAAAAATTACATGGCAACAAACGTTAATCCCTTTTTCTTTTGTCTTTTCATAAGCTCTTAAGAAACAGTCAAAATCGTGTCCTCTGTTTATTTTTAGTAATGTTTTATCGTGAATTGACTGAAGTCCGTATTCAACCCAAGTGTAATAGTCTTTTGCAATATCTGAGATTAAATCCAACTTTTCATCTTCAACACAATCTGGTCTTGTGCCAATTGATAACCCTACAATATCAGGGTGATTTAATGCTGATTTGTAAATTGTTTCAAGTTCATTTACAGGTTTGTAAGTGTTTGTGTAGGCTTGAAAATACGACATGAATTTTTCTGCTTTAAATCTGTTTTTTAAAGTTTCAGCCCCAACTTTTACTTGTTCTTCTATTGGTAAAAGGTTTGAGTGAGCTTGTGAAAAACTTCCGCCTTCATCACAAAAAATACAACCACCTGTGGATATTACGCCGTCCCTGTTAGGACATGAAAAACCAGCATCAAGCGTAATTTTATAAACTTTCGCTCCGAATTTGTTTTTCAAATATGCACTAAATTGGTTGTATCTTTTGTCTGTATTATTAAACATTTGTCTATTTAAAATAAAAAATATTACGGGATTCCACGGGCTAAAGCCCTCTGAATGACACGTAATATTTTTTACATATCTTTCTTAGATTATTATTTTTATTTTTGTTCGTCGTCGTTATCGTAGATTGGATAAACGTAGTGTTCGCCACAGTTTGGACAAACT
>JAZSDA010000015.1:0-48232 GCA_045530955.1 Candidatus Gastranaerophilaceae bacterium | reverse complement strand
CTTACGACTTCCGTCATTCTGAGCGGAGCGAAGAATCTCATTACTTGTTCGAGATCCTTCGGTTTTCACCTCAGGATGACGACTTAACTGCTTAGCTGCTTCGCTTCCTATCTTCTTAGCCTCTTTTTTCAAGAATGGTTTAAATACTTTTTGGCTATCATCTTTATCCTTACCGATTGCCCAACGGAAACCTGCAGTTAAAGAAATACCGTTTCTTCCGCCATTTTGAATCATTGCTTGACCAAATGCCATAAAGTTATCTTTCATACGTTTTTGAACACCAACGCCGTATTGAACATATGGTTTCATACTCATACTTGGCAATTTCACACCATTAGCTGTTGCACTTGAATTATCCATCAAATTCCATACCATACTTACACCTAAATATGGTTGCCATCCGCATTTAGTGTTTCCAATAAGTTTTAAACCAGGTGCCAATTGTAATGCGTGTAATGGGTCGTTATCAATTCTAACACCTGCTGCGTTTGTATAATCAAATGTATTTACAAATGTATATGACACAAGCATTGATGGTTGAAGAATTACTTTACCTTCTTTAAATTCAAAGTTGTAACCCATTTTGTTACCAATACCTGCTAAAAGCATTGCAAAGTTTTCGTTTCCGTACATGTTAGAACTATTTACAACACTAGCTCCAGTAGATAAAGTAGTTGCGTTGAAGAAATTACCTTTATACAAGGTCATTGTTCCGCCTAACAAACCACCGTTTTGGTATGAATCAACGCCACTATATCTTTGAGATGCACCGTTATAACCGATATAACCTGTGAATACTCTATCCCAACCGCCTTTGATACTTTCTAATTCTGTATCAAAACCAACTAATGTACCGTAAGTGATATTGCTTACTTTTGGACCGTTATCCAAATTTACACTTTCAAATGTTGCGTAAGGTTTTACCCAAGCACTTGCAGTTTCTTGTCTTGTAAACAATGGTGAGAAAGTTCCAACATCTGTTGCATCACCTGTTGGAGAAAGAGCATATTTATTCCTATCTCTGATTGCAATACGTTCAAGATAAGGAATATTCATAAAGTTATCTGAGTTTTGGAATGCGTAGTTAAATGTTGTTGACATTGTTGACATAGCACCCGCAGTTGATGCAACACTAGAACCATATACCGCAGGGTTATAGGCTCCACTATTACCAATTTTGTCACCACGAGCAAAAATGAAATAACCTGCATCATCCCTATTTTCATAAGTTGCATTATACTTAAAAATAGGTGAATAGAATGTTGTTTGAACATCTTCTGATGGCATCGCAATATTTCCTGCCACATTATCTTTCAAACCTTGTTCCGCAAACATAATCTCAGCTGAATCTTTACCTTCTTGCATATCAGAAATCATATTTAGACCAACAACATTCAATGAACCTGTATGTTCACCATATTCTTTTGCACTAAACCTATCCATTACTTCATTTTGTAAATCAACATCTGCAACCATATTTACATTACCGTTCAAAGCTAATGTATTAAATTCATAATTATGAATATTATCATTGATAGTATCTAGGTTTACCCCACCCATAGTTACGTCTGCATTTCTAATATCATTGTGAAGATAGAAAGTACCAGTACCATCACCAGTGATATTTACATTGTAACCATCATGAAGTACTTCATCTGGATATACAGATAAAGTTGACATAGTCAAACCATCAATATTATCTTTTAATACAACATTACCTTTATTTTTAAGTTCAAAGGTTAAAGTTCCATCTATATTATCCATATAAATAGCGTTATCATCTCTAACACCTGCAGATTCAGTATAGTTACCCTCAATTAGAGTTGTATAACCGTCTGTTGCAACAATTTTAGTGTCAGACATAGTATAAATCGCACCACCTTTTGCCTCACCATTTTCAGATATAGCAGAGTTGTTAGTGAACGACGAATTTACAAAACCGCAACAAGAACCATCTGATTCAGGAATTTCAGTTAGATAACTACCATTCCATTTTTCATACTGTTCGGTAATAGCTTCGTCAATTGTTTCTGCATCATCAAACCAACCTAAAAATTCGGTTTCGGTATTAGTGTTTGAACTTGTGATGATAAACTCCTTATCAGAAGAAGCAACTGCATCATCTTGAGTCATTTTAAACGGTGAATAATAAAGAGTACGAACAACGTTACCACTTGCATCCGTAATAATCTGTTCTTGTACAGGAATCACACCGACCTGCCCGCCATTATAAATAGCTCCACCTAAAGCTAAGCCAGAAGATGTCGCACTATTGTTATCAAAAGAGCCACTGATATTTCCAACATAACAATTATTATAAATTGCACCACCAAAGGAAGTTGAATTAATAGATGGATCATTTGAATTTGAAACGACTTTATTTCCGACAAAATTACCAGTTATATCACCAATAAAACTATCATCAATATAATTATCATTACTAATTGCACCACCTTTTGCAAATAAACCAGTAGCATAATTACCTGTAAAATTACCGTTAATATTGCCAATGTAAGATGCCTCATTTAATATTGCCCCACCAAAGGCTTGGTCATTTGGATTTTCAACATAATTGTTAGTAAAATTACCTGTAATATCACCAATAGAACTCCAAGCAAAGTTATAAATAGCTCCACCTGCAGTCATTATACTGTTACTATCGTTGTATGCATAATTGTTTGAAAAATCACCAGTAATATTGCCCAAAACTCCATTATCGTTACTTATTGCTCCACCATATGCTGAAGAATAATTGCCATAGAAATCACCTGTTATATTTCCGATTTCATTAATATTGCTAATTGCACCACCATATGTAGAGTAATAAGATGAACTATTATCAGCAACAGCATGATTATTTATAAAATTACCATTAATATCCCCGATAACACCATCATTATAAATCGCACCACCATTTGCATGCTCTTCAGCTTCTGCATAGTTTCCAATAAAATCAGCATTTATATCCATAAATGTACCAAGATTACTTATAGCCCCACCATTGGCAGTATAACTAGCTGTTGTAAAATTATTTACAAAAGCTCCAGAAAGCTCAGAAATCTGCCCTTCATTATAAATAGCACCGCCATTAGAACGATAATCGTATGAAACTGCAGAGTTACCAATAAATTCACCATTAATATTATCAATTACATAAGCATTATAAATAGCACCACCAGTTCCATAGGCACCATCGACAGAGTTTTTAATAAAATTACCCTTTATTTCTTCGATTGTACCATAGTTTTCTATCGCACCACCTAATGCATCTGACACTCCAGAGTATGCCATATTACCAATAAAATCACCTTCTATTGACCCAATGCGTGAAACTTCCATATTAGAAATTGCACCACCTGAAGCCCAATCACCTAAAGATTCAGCAGTATTGTATAGAAAATCACCTTTTATAGAATTAATATCAGCTCTTCCTTCATAATCATAACCGCCTGAATCATTTAAGATTGCCCCACCAACCGCAAATGATTCTTCTGAAAACGCATGATTACTAATAAAATTCCCTGTAATTGAACCAATTGGTGCAGAATTTGAAATTGCACCTGCAGCAGCAAAACCGTCAATTGATTCTGCGTAATTACCTACAAAATCACCAACAATTGAGCCAATTCCATATTTAGTAGATTCATATGCACCATCACTTGCGATAGCTCCACCAAATGCTGACACACCAGGTGGAACAACTACTTTGTTACTAATAAAATTAGAATTAATGGCATTTATATATCCTGCATTGTAAATCGCACCGCCAAAACCTGTAGTAGCAGAAGAATGGAAATTCAGATCATCCATTGTTAGTCCTACATCATTGTTGTAGAAATTCCCTGAAATAGTATCAAACTGCTTACTAACAGTAACAGGAGCACTCATATTAGCAACATCACCATCTAAAGAGGTTCCGCCATAATAATTCAAACCATTTTCATTTGTAGCATTTATATGATTGGTTATATCTTCATCGTAATTAACTGTAATTTCATCAAAATTTGGAGTTTGCAATAATTCATCTGCTGAATATTCAGTATTACCCTCACCATAAGTTGTTTTACTAATCTCAATATCGTACAATGCATCTGTAACGGTTTTAGTTTCAGCATCATAAGTAGAATATGTAAAAGTTGAATTAGTTTCAGCAGTTGCCGTGTTAATTTTGTAACCTGCATTATTCCCTAAGGTTGGAACAGGAGCCATAACCGTTTCTGCCTGAGCAGCCGCTCCTGATGTAATTGCACATCCAGCTAACGCTGTTGCTGATAAAATCTTTTTAATATCTTTGCTACTTTTTGGCATACCAAAAATCCTCACAGTTATCCTACGCTACTTTCAGTATATAATTTTAGGTAAATTTTTCATCATTTAAAAATATGAATTTGATGAACTATAACAATAAAAAAGACCACCCTTTTGGAGTGGTCTTTTTAAGTATTTTCTTAAATTATAAATTATAATTTAGAAGCAACCATTTTTGTAGTTTCAGCTAATCTTGTAGAATAACCCATTTCGTTATCATACCAAGAAACAACTTTAACCATATTTTCGCCCATTGTCATTGTCAATGCAGCGTCAACAGTTGAAGATTGAGATGAACCGATGAAGTCTGAAGATACTAATGGTTCTTCAGAGTAGCATAATACGTGTCCATCAGCAGCTTCTTTAAGAGCTGCGTTTACAGCTTCAGCTGTTACAGGTTTTGAAGTTTCAACAACAACGTCTACTACAGAAACGTCTGGAGTAGGAACTCTCATAGCGAAGCCATTTAATTTACCTTTCAATTGAGGTAATACTAAAGCAACAGCTTTTGCAGCACCAGTTGTTGTAGGAACGATGTTAAGAGCACCAGCTCTAGCTCTACGTGGATCTTTGTGACCAGCATCTAAGATTCTTTGGTCACCTGTGTATGAGTGAACTGTTGTCATTAAACCTTTTACGATACCGAATTTTTCATCTAAAACTTTAGCTACTGGAGCTAAGCAGTTAGTTGTACAAGATGCCATAGAAATCACGTGGTGATTAGCTGGATCGTATTCGTTTTCGTTAACGCCTAAAACGATAGTTTTGTCTTCGTTTTTAGCAGGAGCTGAAATGATAACTTTTTTAGCACCAGCTGCAATGTGAGCTTTTGCTTTTTCAGCATCTGTGTAGAAACCTGTTGATTCAACAACAACTTCAACACCTAATTCTGTCCAAGGAAGAGCTGCTGGATCTTTTTCAGCATAGAATTTAATTTTTTTACCGTTGATTACAAGACCGTCTTCAACAACTTCTACTGTACCATCAAATTTACCCATAACAGAGTCATATTTGAACACGTGTGCAGCGTTTGCTGGTGTTAAACCTGGGTCATTGATTGCAACATAATCGATTTCATTGTAGATACCTTCTCTGATAGCGGCTCTCAATGTGTTACGTCCGATTCTACCGAATCCGTTAATTGCTACTTTTACCATAAGTTTTTACTCCTTCTTATTGTGTAAAATTTCCTTACTACTATAACATGTCGATACTAGCACCAACAAAATTTCTAATCAAGGGGGTAAATCGTATTCTTTACACTTGCTAAAGCTAATGAATTTGCACCCTAAAAAGGATTGTTAAGATATGTAACAACATACATCTGATATAGCAATTATATACTCCAAAAATACTTTATTAATATGTAAGCGTTAAGCAATACATAAACTAGAAAATAAACACGAGACATAAATTATACACTACCTACTACACACTAACCTTCTACACACGAGGAATTGAAAAAGATTCCAAAACCTTTTCCAAAAGAAAGGGTTTTTTTTTGTCCTCGGCCGGACTGGGCATTATGCCACCAACTACTGATACTAACCACAAAGCAAACGTGCTCCGCAGGGCTTCTGAACTATTACTCAATAAAAAACAAGATGGTCCACGCTCGAACAGGACAGGGGAAATATAAAAACTCTTAACTACACTTCAAATAATATTTTTATAGTAAAATAAAACTATGGAAAAGAAATCATTATTTAGCGGAAAAAGTGTACAAATCGGACCTGAATCAGGTTACGATAATTATATTATGGCAATTGAATCAAGTTGCGATGAAACTGCTTGTGCTATCGTAAAAAACGGCAGAGAAGTAATTTCAAACATTGTTGCATCACAAATCAAAACTCACGAAAAATTCGGGGGCGTAATTCCTGAGATTGCGGCAAGAGAACACTTGGATTCAATCAACGTTGTTGTTCAAGAAGCCTTTGATCAATCAGGTTTAAATCCTGAAGATATTACAGCTTTTGCAGGAACTGTCGGCCCTGGTTTGGTTGGTTGCTTATTAGTTGGATTGAATGCTACAAAAACATTGGCCCTTGTTCACGACAAACCATTTATCGGCGTAAACCACTTGAACGCACACCTTTGTGCTAATTATATTGATACAGACTTAAAACCACCATTTATGGCTCTATTAGTAAGTGGCGGACACACTCAAATTATTGACGTTGAATCATATTCAAAACAAACTATCATCGGCGAAACTATTGATGATGCGGTAGGTGAAGCATATGACAAAGTAGCACGTCTAATCGGTTTACCATACCCTGGAGGACCAAGGTTAGATAAATTAGCTCAGGAAGGTAATCCTAAGGCATTTGAACTTCCTGAAGGTAAAGTTGACGGATATAACTTCAGTTTTAGCGGCCTAAAAACTGCGGTTCTTAGACTTGTGAAATCCTTTGACGATCAAGAATTACCTGTAAATGATATCTGTGCAAGTTTCCAAGAATGCGTTTCAAAAACTTTAGTAAAAAAACTAAGAAAAGCAGTTTTGGAACATGGATACAAACAAGTTGTAATTGCAGGTGGGGTTGCCGCTAACTCCGAAATTCGTAAAAAAGTATTCGACCTTGAAAAAGAGGGCTTTAGAGTTTGTGCACCTCCAATGAAATACTGCACAGATAATGCGTCTATGGTTGCATCTTGTGCTTATTTCAATACAAATACATTTGATGATGTTGATGTAGAAGTTTTCTCAAGGGTTAAATAATTAAAACATCAAATCGATTATTTCTTTTGCTACCTGAATATCATTTTTCAGCATACTTGTAACGTTTTCACCTTTTAATTCAAGCTCTTTAAGTTCGACAACTCTTTCTAATGCGTTAAATAAATCACAATAAGATTCATCTGCAATTGAAAATTTATTCAAATTACGCAAATCAATTAAAAACAAAGAAAAATCAAACTGATTAGGCGGAATACAAGGTTTTTGACCAGGAGCTAAATCTTTCAATGCAGCTTTTAAAATCTTATTAGCAATCATACTCATTTGTTCAACAGTATTTTCATCATGTGTTAAAACTGAAAACATCTTACCAAGTGGTGCAAATTCTTCTGCATAAGGAAAATCTTTTACAAAATCAATTGCCGTAATAGTTTTATCTTTTTGGTTGATAATAACATTAGGCCAGAAATTGTCAAAATACATATTTTTTCTGTCTGCATCAGCAAGTTGGTGCATGAATGTACGATATGATTGCACTGGGAAATCAACAATAGTCTGTGCAACCTGTTGAATTTGGTCAGCTGTCATTTTATCAGTTTTAACAGGAACGCCTTTCAACCTATTCATTATTGTTGCTCCACCACCAAGGTTTGCTACAACGTGATTAACTTTATCCGCTTCTGAAATATCAAAATCCAAATGAGTTCTGTAACTATCTGCAGTACCCTTAGGCCACCTAAAACAGTATTTAGTACCTTTAATTGAATACACTTTAGCCTCACCACCAGCTCCAATAAAATAATCTGGACGGATTGAACGTTTAATACGTGCAAAAATTTCATCTTTAGGCAAATCTAAAAATCTACGATACCCTGTAAAATTAACTACATCCTGAGATAATTGAGGCTTTAATTTCAACCCAAAGTTTCTGTCCTGAGAATTTTGAACAGGCAAATACTGATTATATTGAGGTAATGTATAAATTGGGCTAATGTGCATATTTCTATTAATATCACAACAAAAAATCTTTTGCTATTTGATATTTTATCCTTACATATTATCGTATTTTTTTGAAATGGTTTCTAAAAGTTGCTGTAACTCATCCACGACATTCCGCCCCTTCAACTCCAAAGCTTTCTGATATTTTAAACGATGAAATAATTTATCATCAGATAGTCCCTTTTCAGAACGCAACAAACAAGAAAAATCGAATTTATCAATATCAAAACAAGGTTTTACCTTTGGTCTGAACTCATTCAACGCTGCAAACAGCACTTGCTTCAATAACTTCAAATTAACTTTCTCATCATCAACTGTTTTCAATCCGTTTAGCATAGAACTCAACGGTTTTGAAAAACTAAGATAGCTATATTCTTGAAAATCAATAGCTGTTAGGGTTTTATTTTTAAAATTAGCAATAATATTAGCTGCGTGCGGATCAAAACCAACTCCAACTTTTACCGCAGATGCTATTTGGCGTAATAAACCAGAAAAAGCTTCAATAGGGAAATTTGCAATTTCTTTTGCGGCTTCTAATTGTTCTTCTTGAGTTCTAAAAAAGGAATAGACTGGTTCACCTTCGATTTTTCTCATAATTGATGCACCATTACCTAATCGAATAACAGTATGATTCACTTTTTCTTGAGGAGTTAAATCTTTACTAAATTCAGCTGTATAATCCTTATATCTAGTTGCAAAATGGCGGCTATCACCATTCAGCCCGATTAATCGCACACAATAATCTGTATTTGGAATAGCATAAACATCTGCTTCTCCACCGATTCCAATACCATTTTTAGGATTGATACTTTGTTTTACAAGCTTTAAAACCTCCTCTTTTGGAAGATCTAATAATGGTATTTTTCGACCAGTAAAACTTATCTCTTTTCGTTTTGGGTTTTCGATATAAAAACACTTATTAACCAATTTTCGAACAGATTCATTTGTTTGATAAATCTGCTCGTAAACGTCTGCTCCTGCTAATTCTCTTTCCTTTAAATCAACTAATTCATTAAACCCATCTGAGATTTGAGCAAGAAGTTGATTAATTTTAATTGTACCAACATTAGCTAAATCACACAAAAATGGAAGCACATCAATATCTTGAAAATCAAGTTTTGGCTGTACTTCAGGTTTTAATTCATCAAGCAACATATACATAATCTTCTTGCCTAACAAGCGCTTTGAATCTTCGTCGAAATAATTAATATCGAGAAAGGGCTGATAAATTTTTTCAAAACAACCTTCATTCAAAAATGGACTATAAACTTTAAATAGAGCTTCTGAATTATACAATTTTCTTGGTGAACAAAAATCAATTGCTGTAAGCTTTTTATTTTCAAAATCAACAATCAAATTACCCCCATGACAATCGTATTCCATACCGTGTTTTAAAGCTTCAATAATTTGATTTAACAAATCTCTATAGGCTGAGTTTGGGAATTTTAATAGTTTTTCAATACTTTCATTGTATTCTTTAACTGGTAATCTATTTATATCAGCAACAGAAACACCTTTTATTTTTTTCATTATAACAGCGTCATTACCCAACCTTGCAACAATATGATTAATTCTATCCTCATCTGATACTCGTTTTCTAAAGCTTTTAGACAATGTCTGAAGAGAGTCTGTATTTTGACTATATTTTAGACAGTAATCAGTCCCATCTATAGCATAAACTTGACCCTCAACTCCTCTACCTAATAAATTTTCTTCTCTGATAGAATCCCTTATTTTTCTCATAATTTCGTTCTTTGGAAGATTCAAAAATTCAACACCCAAAGAGCAAAACGAAACCGTGTCACGCGTCAATTGAGACGCAAGAATCGGCTTGTCCATAAATTTTTGAGTATTTTTTATTTGATAATTATTATTTACTTGTGGGTAAAAATTTTGAATACAAATTTGCATACAAATAATAAGTTAAAACACAAAAACTTTTGCTACTAAGTCAAAAGTTGCTTTACCAAAGACTTAATTTGTTTTACCCTGAATTCCATTTGAGGTTCACAATCCCTAACCCCACGCATAGTCATATATTTCAATTCTTTCAATTCATTTAAAATCTTTATAAACACATCACTATAGGCTTTATTAATTAAGCCTTGATTTTTCACAGCATAAATAAACTCAGAAAAAGAATAATCTGCAACACGCATCAAAGGCTTTTGTCCAGGTAAAAAATCATCAATTACAGAAGATAAAATCTTGTTAGCTCTGTCTTTTTGCTGAGCTTTAGTCAAAATCCCATCATGCATTCCTAAAGTTGTAAACAAACTTTTTAGAATTCTTGAATTTGAACATTCTAAACAATCAGTAAAATCAACAACCGTCATTGTTTTATTCACAGGATTTACAATAACATTAGCACCTGACGAATCAAAAAAAGCACCTTGATTATACGCATCATAAATTTGTTTTATAACATTTCTGTAAGCCGACACTGGCATATCATCAATCATAGAATGAACCATAGCTCTTGTAACACCTGTTTCCTTACGTGGAAACATCGAAAACCCATCCAAGCGTTTCATTATAATCGTTTTTTCACCCAACTTTACAACGCCATGATTTACTCTTTCTAAAGGTGATAATTCAGACACAAAGCCTTTTTTATAATCTTCGGGGTTTTCAATTGGAATTCTAACACAATAATTTGAGCCATTTATACTATAAACACTAGCTTCCCCGCCTTTTCCAAGAAGATTATCAGGTCTGATAGAATTCTCAACTCTTTCAAGAAGATCATTTACAGGTAAGTGTATAAAATCTTTATTATTTCCAAAACTTACAACATCAAAAGTAACCTTAGAATAACACTTGTTATTGTTTTTTGAGATATTCGAAGGTGATATTTTAGTAGAGTTATAAGTTTGAAAATCTACACGCATAACAATATAATACACAAACCAATAATTTTTTGCTAAAAAAAGAGCCGACATCTCTGCCGACTCTTTTAATTATTTTAAGAAATTACTTGATATTTGAGAAAGTCCAAGCATCAAATGTAGGAGCTTCTTTAATCTTCATTTCTTGCTTTTCTTCACCAGCACACTCATCATCGTGAGCAATTGGTTTATACAATCTGTTGTAGTATTCGATAACCATTCTGTCTGAGTTGAAGTAAGATTCAGAAGTTCTGATAGCTTGTCTCATCAATCTTGCCCATTCCATTTTGTTTTCATAGTAAGTTGGAATGATTTGATCTTCTAAGATGCTCATCAAGCACTTATGATCTTTCCAGTGTCTTTCTTCCCAAGACATTTCATCATCGATTTCAGGGTATTCAATAGCGTAACCGTTAATTCCGCTGAATGTACCTTCAACTGTCCAACCATCAAAGATAGATAAGTGAAGAGTACCGTTCATATTAGCTGACATACCTGAAGTACCTGATGCTTCGAATGGTCTTAATGGAGTGTTCAACCAAATATCAGAACCACGTTTCAACATACCTGAAAGTTGTAATTCATAACCAGGAAGAACAACAACGTTTTTCAATGAGTGAGAACGGTTCAACAATTTGTTAAACATTTCTTTACCCATAACATCATCTGGGTGGAATTTACCAGCAAAGATAATTTGAACTTTGTTTTCTTCTAACAATTTGCCAATTCTATCTTTATCCATCAAGATTAACCAAGCACGTTTGTAGTCAGCAAATCTTCTTGCCCAAGTAATTGTAAGAACGTCTGGGTCAAATCTTTTACCAGCAACGTTAGCAATATATTTGAACAATTCAGCTTTCATTTCACGTTTAAGAGCTAACAATTCTTCCGGATTATTTTTAACTGGAGCAATTCTTTCATCTTGCCAGTATTCTAAATTTACTGCGTTAGTGATAGCACGAATTGGGCATCTGCCTTCAACCCATTCCCACATTTTGTTAGAAACTAAGCCGTGCAATTGAGATACAGCGTTAGCAATTCTAGACATTCTCAAAGCCGCAACTGTTAATGAGAAGTTTTCACCACCTAATTGAACCGCAGTTTCACGAGATGCACCAGCAAAAAAACCACCTTCTAATAATGTATCAACCCAGTGAACTTCGTTACCAGCAGCAACTGGAGTGTGAGTTGTGAATACTGTACGTTTTTTAACTTCAGTTAAATCACCTTTGTATTGTCTTAATAATTCGAATGCTGCAGGAAGTGCATGACCTTCGTTCATGTGGATAACATCAAAGTTATAACCAACTTGTTGAAGAATTCGTACACCAGCTACACCAAGAACAGTTTCTTGAGCAATTCTGATTTTTTCGTTACCATCATATAATTTATATGAAATGCTCTTAGCCCAATCACTGTTACCTTCGATATCAGTTGTTAATAGATATACAGGGCAAGTACCAAACAATTCAGGTCTTACCAAATATGCTTTAACTTTAACTTTTTCACCAAAGATATCAACTTCTGTTTGAGCACTTGTATCAGTTAAGAAATCATAATACTTTCTGATATAAGCAACTTCTACGTTACCAGATTGGTCAATACGTTGATCATAATAACCATATGACCATAACATAGTTACCCCAACCATAGGCATTTGCAAATAACCTGCAGATAACATATGAGAACCAGCCAAGAATCCTAAACCACCTGAATAAGTGCTTAAAGATTGATCCATAGCTATTTCCATTGAAAAATATGCTACATTTGGTAATGCCATAATCTACCTCTCTTCTTTTATAACTTCTACTCACTAAATTTTTCATGTACGCACAAACGTGCCCTAACATTTTAACATATAATTTAAAAAAAATCCAACAAATTATTGTATAAGATACCCAAAATAAGGCTACGCAAGGGTTTTAAGTGTAAACAAAATTTACAATAGAAAGTTTATAATTATACTTTTCTAACCTTTTCTAAGAAACGTTTTAAGGCAATCTTAACATGGGCATAATTCAAGCCACCTTGTAAGTATGCAACATAAGGTTCTCTCATCGGCCCATCCGCAGACAATTCAATTGTTGACCCCTCAATAAATGTTCCACCTGCCATAATAACTTTATCTTCATACCCTGGAATGTTTTCAGGAATCGGAGTTACATACCCGTTTACAGGGGATAAAGATTGCACGGTACGACAGAATTCTTCTAAAGGTTCTGGAGAACCAAAAGTAATATTTTGAATAATATCTGTACGTTTTTCATAATATTTTGGATATGAATTATAACCGATTTCATCAAAGATTTTTGATGCTAAAACCGCACCTTTTAGGGCATCTGATACAACTGACGGTGCCATAAACAACCCTTGGAACATTAATCTATGTTGATTAAACATCGCACCACCTTCTGAACCAATACCAGGTGCTGTAAGCCTTACAGCTGAACGCTCTACATATAATTCTTTACCTGCGATATAACCACCTGCTTCAACAATTCCGCCACCTGCGTTTTTAATCAAAGAACCCGCCATTAAATCTGCACCAACTTCCAATGGTTCTTTTGTATCAACAAATTCACCATAGCAGTTATCTACAAAACAGATACAGTTTGGATTTTTGGATTTTACAACTTTGCAAATTTTTTCAATTGTTTCGATTGTAAGAGATTTTCTGGTTGAATATCCTTTTGAACGCTGAATTAAAACCATAGTAACAGTTTCATCAACTTTTTGTTCCAACGCTTCAAAATCAATATCTGAACCATTTAGCAAAGGTACTTCATCATACAAAACACCGTTACCAATTAAAGATGCTCTCTTAGTTTCTTCATCACCCATAACCCCAATAACTTCTTGCATTGTATCGTATGGAGCACCAGCAACAGAAACCAATTTATCACCATATTTCAAATTACCAAACAAAGCACAAGCTAAAGTATGAGTACCAGAGGCAAAATGTACTCTTACAAGAGCTTTTTCAGCCTTAAATACATCGGCAAAAACTCTATCTAAGACTTCACGTCCTAAATCATCGTGCCCATACCCTGAAACAGTGTAAAAATGTTCAGGTGCAACTTTATTTTCAATAAAAGCATTTAATACTTTTTCTTGGTTAAAATCCCTGATTTCATCAATTATTTCAAATTGTTCTGTTAGACTTTTTTCGGCTTGTTTCACTAATTCTTTGTTTGTAATCATTTTTATATCCCTCTGAATAAATAATATTACAAACAGAGGTAAATGTATATAAAACAAAAAGGATTAATGAAAAACATTAATCCTCTTGCCTTACCAATATTTATCTTCTTTTAGTTTAAATCTGGATTTTCTTTTAAGTCATTCTTTGGATCAAAGTAATGCACTTTGCCATCTTTATCACGCATTGTTAAATACTCTTTACCGTCAATGATTTCAGAACCAAATACAGTAATAGAGCCGTCTGATTTTGACATATCTAAATACGCATTAGATTCAGTTTGACCTTTGTATTCAGTTTCTCTAACAGTAAAATCGTCTGCGTTTACCTCCAAGAACAAGTTATAAGCATCAGTTCCTTTACCTTTTGCAAACATTTCTGTAAAACCACCAACACCAGCCGGTTTAGCTGCAATATCAAAAGCTTTCAAATCTCTAGCTGTTTCAGAGTCGAAATTTGCATCAACTTTTACTGTAACATCTTCAACAACATCTTTTGTTTTTTGTGTTTCTTTTTTTATTTCAGACTCAACAAATAGCTGATCAGGATATTGATCTTTTTTAGTTGCTATATCACCAAAAACAGTATTTGCACGGTAATAATTTGTGTTACCTGTTGTATCTGTTAATGTTGTTGGGTATTCGGCACCAGGCTTTTTAATATCAACAAATATCAATTTCAACTCTTGTTTTTGTTGCTGATTAGAATTATTAGCACCATTTGTGCCGCTATTACCGTTTCCAACAGGATTTACGCCATTTACTTCAAAACCCATAATAATACCTCGTTTGTTACATACTATATTAAACGTTTTTTACGCTCTAAAATTGCCTAAAATTTACAAATGTAAACACTAAGAGAATGTAAAAATTTATAATCAGATTTAAACTTGCGATATGAAAAAAATCTTCCTTATTTTACTCTTGTTATATTCACCCCCTGTTTTTGCAAACCAATATGGCTTATACACCCCAGATAGCTACACAAAAGGATTTCAACCCCAAGAGGGTGAAAGAATACTGTTTATTATGGATTTTTCAAACAGTATGACAGAACCATTAGAAGGTTCAACAAAAGTGGACTTAATGCTAAGAACAATGCAAGAAATTCTACCTAAAATCAACCCTAACACGTGGGTTGGACTAAGAATTTACGGACACAAAATGGGATTTACTCCAATTGAAGCCTGCAAAGCATCCTCTCTTATAACGCCAATAGATAGAAACAACAGTGGAAATATTGAAAACGCCCTATTTAGAACAAGACCAAAAGGTATGACACCTATAACTTATTCTCTAAAACAAGCTATCAAGTACGATTTTATGGGGTTTAACGGGAAAAAGCATATTATTCTAATGACAGATGGGGGTGAAAACTGTGATGAAAGCCCCTGCACATTTGTTATGAACCTAATTAAAATAAGGCGGGATGTTACAATTGATGTAATAGCATTCAACGTTCAAGACTCAGAAGATTTGGAACAATTAGAATGCACGGCACTTGTAACAAGTGGAAAGTTTTACAACGCACAAACTGCGGCAGAGCTTTTAAACGGCTTCGACGAAAGTATAAATGGCGTTAAAAACGTTGAAGCAAAGATAATCTTGCCAAAATAAAAGGTTGGGTGAATGTACCCAACCTTTACTTGTTATAATCCTGTTTTACTATCCAAATTCAGATGTTCAACTATACTCAAAATCGAATCTAATTCGTTATAAATATTGTAATACTGTTCAAAATTCAACAAACTTTTATTTATATCAACTTCAAAGAAGTTTTCATTTGATGGAATATATAAATAAGCAAAACCCTCTTTAAATGAAGCAGACACAATATTTTTTCCACCTAAATTAAAATTAAAACCGCCAACGGAAAGATTCATCTTAGGTAGTGAATCTAAAACTTGTTTCTGAGTATTATCAGGCTTGTAATCTAAACCTTTTGTTTTAGCTTCAGCCTTTGCTCTTTCCCCAACAAAGGCGAATGCCAAACGTTCCAACCTTTCCATAAACGAAGTTGTCAAAATATAACGGGCTTCAATTTGGTCAGTAGCAAAAACATCCCTATCTTTCATAAAATCAACAGATTCCAACTCAACTTTTTCAAAACCTCTGACTTTGGAAACTCTGCCTTTTTCACCAACAACAGTAGCCCCTGAAAAATGCTTTTTCATTTGAATTTTTACAACTAAACCTGAAAAATCCGTAACTGTTCTACGACTTTTACCGCTACCTTCAGAGTGTTCTAAAGTTGATTCTGATATAACAAAGTTAAATCCATTATGAGCACCGATAATTACATCATCAGTTTGTTTGTCTGTTGCTCTAGGAAACAAGCCAAGAGATTTCATTTCTTGTAAAGTAATCACTTCCGTATTTGGTGAAAAATATAGATTTCCATACATTGATAAAACTTTTGGAATAACTTCCTGTTTTAACTTTACCCTGATAGGAGAAGAGATGACACTATAAACAATAAACGCAGGAACAACAGAGAAGAACAAAATTGGGAATAACGCACCCAGATCAATATGAATATGACCTGAGGAGGCCGAATTAATAAAATTAAAAAGACACCACAAAATTATAATTACAAACAATGATATGCCAACAATTATAGCCCATTTTTTAGCCTTTTTCAAAGTTGCGACACGTTCCGGCTCTAATTTTTCAAGCATAGGAACAAACTTTTCATCATAAATCTTTTTAAACTCTTCTCTTGTAATCTCTGCCATATTATCTCCTTTTTATAAGACTTATTTTACAAGTTATGGCAGGATTTTACAATAATATAAACAATGTAATTTATGCTACTTAATTGAAATAATAACTACATTAGCTGGATTCTTTCGGGCTTTCGCCCTCAGAATGACAATATTTAGTCATTGCGAACGAATGCGAAGCAATCCAGCCTATCTAAAAACAAAAAACTAACAAATTTATCAGCCGTTAAGAATATAATATTTACCCCTGCCCCGTCCGGCCGAGGACCCCTAGTCAACTGAGAAAATTTCGCGAATATCGTCCATTGTAAGTGATTTTGTAATATTTCTATCGACAGAAATTACGCTATCGACAAGATTTCGTTTGATTGTTTTAAGTTTTTGGATTTTTTCTTCAACAGTATTTTTCGTAATAAGTCTATATACAAATACTTTCTTAGTCTGACCGATACGATAAGCACGGTCTGTAGCTTGGTCTTCAACTGCAGGGTTCCACCATGGGTCATAGTGGATAACATAATCTGCACCAGTCAAGTTCAAACCAGTACCACCAGCT
Organism: Candidatus Gastranaerophilaceae bacterium; assembly: GCA_045530955.1. Classification (GTDB taxonomy): domain Bacteria; phylum Cyanobacteriota; class Vampirovibrionia; order Gastranaerophilales; family Gastranaerophilaceae; genus Zag111. The sequence goes on along the minus strand of JAZSDA010000015.1, from coordinate 30,877 downwards.
TTTAATGAAATCAAGAAAATCTTAATAGTCGGATCTGAGTTAAATCTTTCAACCGCACCTTGACGGTCTTTTGTTTTACCTGTTAAGTATTCGTACTTAATACCTGTCTTATCAAGCCAAGCTTTGATAATATCCAACATATCAACGAATTGGCTGAATAATAGAATTCTGTGACCTTCTGATACGATTTCTTCAAGCATATATTTAAGTTTTTCAAACTTACCAGAAGAAATAATATTTTTAACGTTGTCTTTGTCATAAAGTTTAGGGTGACAACAGATTTGACGCATACGAAGAAGAGCTGAGAAGATAGACAATCTGCTCTTTTCAAGACCATTTTGCTCAATTGATTTGAACAATTCTTCCTTAGTACTATCAAGTACTTGTAAGTAGAAATCTCTTTGCTCATCTGTAAGTTCACAGTATGCGATGTTTTCAACTTTATCCGGCAAGTCTTTCGCTACATCTCGTTTCATACGACGTAAGATAAATGGATAAATTTGAAGTTTCAAACGTTTTTCAACAATCTTGTCTTGGCGTTCCATAATCGGGTTAACATAACGTGAATTGAAATCAGCCATTGAGAACAAGAACCCTGGCATCAAGAAGTCAAATACTGACCATAATTCTTCAAGTTTATTTTCAATTGGAGTACCAGAAAGTGCCAATTTGTGTTGAGAATTCAACTGTTTAACAGCTTGTGCAGTTTGAGATGTTGCGTTTTTGATATTTTGAGATTCATCCAAGATTACATAACGGAAATTGATATCTTTTAATTTATCAATATCACGTCTTAAAAGTGCGTAACTAGTGATTACAACATCGTATTCTGGAATTTTTTTGAAGAATTGCTTACGTTCTCCACCTTGTAGTTTCAAACAAGATAGAGTCGGTGCAAATTTCTGAATTTCAGATTCCCAGTTGAACACAACAGTAGTTGGTGCAACAACTAAAGTTGGCATAGAACCGTCTTCTTCTTTAGCTTTTTGTAAAACTGTCAATGCTTGTAATGTTTTACCAAGCCCCATATCATCCGCTAGAATACCGTTCAAGCCGTATTTGTACATAAACCACAACCAGCCAAAACCTTTCATTTGGTACTCACGGAATTCAGCATTAATACCTTTTGGAAGCGATAAATCTTCAGCAGTTGAGAATGATGACATTTGTTCCCAGAAAGTCTTAAATCTATCACTCAAAATCAAATCGACATCAAGGTTTTTAAGCTCATTAATCAAACCTGCACGATAAGTTTTTACGGTGAATCTGTTATCAGGGTTTCTAAATACGTCAAATGAGTTGAATGAACGCATCATTGAGTAAATATTTTGAGCAGGGTACTCAACAAAACCTAAACTTCTGATACGTGCGTATTTTTCACCACTTTGGATTGTATCGTAAATCTCATCAAAGTCGATAATTTCTTCACCAGCTTGACCATAAATACTAATATCAAAACTATCAGGCTGTTCATCAGAGAAGTCAATTTTTGCACATAATCTGAATGGATTTTCCATCAATTTGAAGAATTGCATATCGTCTTTTTCTTCAAACTTCCAACCCTCACCAGCTTGTTTTAGATAATAGTTATAAAAATCGATAGCATTTTCTTTTTCTAGGGCTAAATTGTTAGTCTGCATTGGAACAAACTTACAAGCCAAAAGCATTGCATATGCTTCGTTTTCGTGTTTGATATTACGTTTTACCCAATAGATTAAATCTTCATCAGCTTTTTTAACAGTAATGTATTGAACTTTATCAGCTGAAGATTTTGAATAAGGAACACGTACTCCGTCATATTCAAAATCTAGTGATGCTTTTAAAGATTGGTCATAGTCAATACCCATTGTAACAATATTCAATGGCGGACGTTGTTCAAGCATAAGTTTTGAAATTTTTTCATCAACTACAACATCCATAACTTCTTGAAGTTTTGGTAAATCTTCATAGATAAATTTTCCACCCTCTGAATCTTTTAAATCTGTGAATGAAGACTTGATAATATTTTGCGGAATATTTTGAATAGCAACGTTAGTTGGGAAAATAATATTTTTATAACGCCCCCATTTCAAATGTCTTGAAAAATATCTAACTTCTTCAAACGGATAAACATCATCATTATCAGGTCTTTGCCATTCTAAAGATAACAATAAGGTACCTGCCGTGTTAGAAGTATTTACATATAGAACAAGTTTCCATTCTTCATCTGTAAATTTTAGTCTATCTTTTGTTTTCTCATCCAAAACTTCATCAGCTTTTGCTAATAGTGAAAACATCGGACCAAATTTTGAGATAGGAATATCATACCAACCAGCTTTTTTATCTTGACGTGAAATTTTTAAAAGTTGTTGGAATATCATAATCTCAACTTTTTGAGAATTGTTTAATTCAAAATTTTTATCTTGTTTTTGAGTTTCTATTAAAGCACGTAAAATTGGTTCTATTTGACGAACAACTTTGCCATTTTCACGTGAACGAACCAATATTGAGAAGAAATTAGCTTTACGCTTTGGATTAAAGTGGAAAATATAACTACCTTGAGGCTCTTCTTTTAAAGCGGTATTTTCATCTGGGAATTCAAATTCCATACCAAATTTAGTTTCTAGCCAATCTTCATAAGCATGCTCATCAATAGCTTGAAGAGCAACAGCAACTGCGTGCTTACACCATTCTTCTTTTAACGGACAATTACAACGAACTTCGACTTTGTTTTTCTTAAAAATCAAGTCTGTATTGTAGTGATCTTGGAAGTTGCCTTTAACTTTTGCCATGTAGAAATTTTTCTCAGGATAATTATCGAACACCATATCTTTTGTGTGGTATTCGTAACCTCGACGCCAGCTTCCCGCACTTGCATTCTCTTTTATAAACTTGTAATTAAATTCCGTTGTACTCATCTAAGAGTAAATCTCTTTCCTTTTTGTAAGGGGCCAACTTTCATTACGACTCAACTTTCGTAAATCCCTTAACTAAGGAAATTATACACAACAAAATAAAAAAACGCAAGGGGTAAAAATAAAAAGAGAACGGCACACATTTTTTGAGGATATATTGCGTGCCGCCAAATTTCCCATGAGGTGGGAGTATGAGATTTTATAAAATTATTTTTAGTAGGTCAGGCATTGCCTGACCGTTATTAGTATTGTCTTAAACTTCCTGTTTTTGCAGTTCTTGAGGTGTTGTAATATTTACCACCGTGTACCATTTTTTGCTCAGGTGTCATTTGTTTTAAAATTTTCTTTGAGCCTGTTGCTCCCTCTCCTTGGGAGAGGGTTGGGGTGAGGGTTTTATTAGCATTGATAGATTCTGAATCAAGTTCAGAATGACGAATACTTTTACCCCTGTCATTCTGAGCAGAGCGAAGAATCTCTTTACTTGTTAAGGATCCTTCGGTTTTCACCTCAGGATGACGTTGTGTTTTTTCATACTTGCAATTGTCGTGTCCTAATGCCCATCTAAAACCTGCAGTTAATGACACACCATTACGTCCGCCGTTTTGTACCATTGCTTGACCGTATGCAGTAAAGTGGTCTTTGATACGTTTTTGAACACCTACACCATATTGTACATATGGTTTAATACTCATTTCAGGTAATTTCACGCCGTTTGCTGTTGCGTTTGATTCACCCATCAAGTTCCATACCATTTGAACACTTGCATAAGGTTGCCAACCACCTTTTAGGTTACCGATAACCTTAACCCCAGGTGCAAGTTGTAATGCGTGAAGGGGTTTGTTATCTATACGTACGCCTGCTGCGTTTGTGTAATCGAATGTATTAACAAAAGTGTAACTCATCAACATTGATGGTTGTAAAATGAGTTTACCCTCTTTGAATTCAAAGTTATAACCTGTTTTGTTACCGATACCAGAAAGTAACATCGCAAAGTCTTCGTTACCGTACATTGTTTGGTTGTTTGCTACACTTGCACCAACTGATACTGTTGTTGCGTTGAAGAAATTGCCTTTATACAAGGTCATTGTTCCACCTAACAAACCGCCGTTTTGTGTTGAATCAATGCCTGAATATCTTTGAGATGCACCGTTATAACCAATATAACCTGTGAATACTCTATCCCAACCTCTGCGAAGTTGTTGCATTTCGGTATCAAAACCGATTAAAGTACCGTATGTATTATTGTGAACTTTTGGACCGTTTTTAAGTCCTACGGTTTCAAACGTTGCGTATGGTTTTACCCAAACTGATGCTTCTTCTTGAGATGGTTGGTAAAGAGGTGAGAATCTTCCCATATCTGTTGCATCACCAGTGATAGATAGAGCGTATTTGTTTCTATCACGCATTGAGATACGTTCAAGATATGGAATATTCATATGGTCTGATGAGTGTTGGAACGCGTAATTAAACGCTTGATTCATTGTAGCGGTCGCACCAACTGTTGCAGTTGAAGAACTTCCTAACACCGCTGGGTTGAAGGACTCAACAGATGGAGTACTTGGAGCTGAGCCACCGCCTTGAGGGGCTACATGTTTTGAAAATTCAAAGTATCCACCATCTTCTTTTTCAGAATATTTTACATCATATTTAAAGATTGGTGAGTAAGCTGTTGATTGGAATAAATTGTTTTCTGTTGTTGTAACTTCACTTCTTACGTTATCTTTTAATTCATAATCTGCAAATAAAATTTCTGTTGTATCGGTTTTTGCATCTGATAATAAATTTAAACCAGCTACAACAATATCTGCATCACCTGAGTATTCATCAGCTGTTACTCTATCCATTTGAGAGTTTGCTAAATCTACATCACCATAGAATTTTGTATCACCTGCTACGTTCAATTGGTTTAATGACATTTGACCAATTTCGCCGTTTAGCATTGATAACGCACCTGAATTTAATGTCAAATTATGTCCGTCTAAAACATCGGCACTTCTGCCCAAGATTAAGTTTGTTTTTTCTAATGAAACATCAACTATACCTTTATCTAGAGATGTAATGATATCGTTTTCTTTATCATATCCAGCAGCATTTACTCTATTATTTAAGTAAACTGAACCTGTCTCATCACCGGTAACTTTTAGATTATAGTTGATACCATTAATCTTATCTTCCATTACAAGTTTACCACCTGTTTTTGCTTGTAAAGTAAGATCAATCATTTCATCCGAACTATATGGCATCATAAATACAGCATCATTGTTTTCTTCTACGAGAGTTAAATCTTCTTTTTTACCAGTTTCCCAATAATTCCCAATCCAGCTACCATCTTCGTCATATTTATCTTCATAAGTATAAACAAAACTTTTATTACCGGAGTAATGAGAAGTGAAGCCATCTTCTGCACCAAGGGTTAAATTAGAGCTTGTAACTATAGCAGAGGTACGAGGTAAGAGCATATAAAAACTATCACCAATAAATGATTCATTATTAAAATATTCTTGATATTCAAAATCATCATAAATTTCATAACCTATATTATTAATGAAATTAGAATTTACTATACCTTCTTTTATTACACCATCGTTAGCAATTTGAGGGGCATTACCATAAGAACCCCAAATATTATTATAAACCCTAGAAGACCAACTGTAAGAACCATTCGCAATAACATTACCTGTAAATTTACCAATTGTACCAAAATTCCATAATGCAGGTGCACCATTTGATATAAAATCGGCTTTTAATGTGCCTATATTAGAACCAGAATCATTAAAAATATTTACATTCCAACCACCTGAACCTCCGCCACCACCATATGTATTCACAAATTTAGCATCTATTGTTTCAATATCTGACCAGTTCTCAATATGGGCATTATTAAAATAGATGGTCATATCAAGTCCAATACCAGATCCAATAAACACATCCATTACTTCATTAACATAATCCGCTGTTATTTCTTCTGTTGGGGTATCAACTCCAAGCGCCATATCATTAAAATTATTTATATCGTAGTTATACTTGAATGTTGGGCCCTCAGCATCTTTAATTGTATCACGATTATATAGATATTCATCGATCCAACCATTATCATAGCGCTCTTGTCGATCAGGATTAACTTTTTCTTCCCATAGTTTAGCAGTATTAGACTCAATGATAGTGTTAAATCCTGCATTCTCTTTTGTTACAAAAGTCATAGACTGACTGCCTGTACCATATTCATAAGAAACTTCAGGAATTGGTGCCATAATAACTTCTGGACTTTGTGCTTGTGCCATACCCATCGATGTAATACCAGCTAATGTAGCAACTGCAAACGCTGACATTGATTTACCGTATTTTCTAGTTAGTTTAGACATACTCCAATTATCCTCATATTTTAAAGTTACACTTCAAAAGGATATAACCTTCCGATATTTCTATCGGTTATTTCGTTGAGAGACTTTAGGATTTTTTGGCTAGTTGTTACAATACTAAATACTGTATATCCTCTTAGATATATTATAATACTTTTTAATTAATAATTCAAGTGTTTATATGGTAAAATTTAACTAAGAACTTACCCTTAATTTTATTTTTGTGTTATAGTCAAAACAGAAAAGGGGCTAGAAATTTGATTAGATTTTTAGGATTATGTATGCAAAACCTTTGGGAATGTATTAAATACATTTTCGGCGGGAACTTAAAATTCAAAACAGTAATCTCTCAAGCTGCGGCAATTAGCTATGATTCATTACCGATTTCTTTGGTAATTTCATTTATTTCAGCTGCAGTAATTGCTATCCAAGTTTCTAAAGAATTTCTAATGACAGGGGCAGAATCATATATCGGGGGTTCTATTGCAATCGTTATGATTAGAGAAATTGCACCTGGGTTTGTTGCCTTAGCAATCGGAGCAAGAGCAGGAACTGCGATTTCAGCTGAAATTGCAAATATGCAAGTAACTTCTCAAGTTGATGCAATAAAAACTCTTAAAGTAAATCCTGTTGGATATTATTTTGCACCAAGAATTTTGGCTTCCGCAATCACTGTTCCGATGGTGGTTTTAATTGCAGAATTTATCGGAATTTTGAGCGGTATGGTTGTTTCAATGGGGACAATTGATTTGCACCCTGCAAGATATATGACATCTGTTTGGGCTTGGATTGCAACAAAAGACATCTACATAAGCCTTTTAAAAGCGTGTATTTTCGGAGCATTAATTGCTCTTGTTTGTGCAACAAAAGGATATGAAACAAGAGGTAGTGCTAAAGAAGTTGGATACTCAACTACTCAAGCCGCTATTCTATCCACAATCTATATGTTAGTAGCCGATTTTTTAATCAATTTATTATTCTATATTGCATAATTTAACAAAAAGTTAGGAACGCTAACGCCCTTAGCTTTTTGTTATATAATTACAACAGGATATGAAAGGACTGTTTTATGAAAGAAATTATTGTCTCAGGGATGAGATCTACGGGGAAATTACACTTAGGACACTATCTTGGGGTTATCCAAAACTGGGTTCAACTACAAGATAAATATGATTGTTATTTTTTCGTAGCTGACTGGCATGCCTTGACCACAAAATACGATAAAACAGATGAACTAAGACAACACATCCTTGAAGTTGTTATGGACTGGTTGGCTTGTGGTATTGATCCTGAAAAATCAACCATCTATGTTCAATCTTTGGTTCCTGAAATCGCAGAATTAAATATCTATTTAGGTATGATTACTCCTCAAAACTGGGTTGAACGTGATCCTACCTTGAAAGATATGGCTAAAATTTTAAAAACTAAAGAAGGTCAAAACTCACAAATCAATTACGGTTTAATGGGTTATCCAGTATTGATGAGTTCTGATATTATGATGTTTAACGCTCATTGTGTACCTGTTGGTATCGACCAAGTTGCACACATTGAAATCACTAGAGATATAGCAAGAAGATTTAATAATCTTTATGGTGAATTCTTCAATGAAGCTAAACCTATCTTGAACCACTGTTCTTTGATTTGCGGTTTAGACGGCAACAAAATGGGTAAATCATTTAACAATGATATTAAAATCTCAGATACTGCAGAAGAAACATCTAAAAAAGTTATGAGTGCAATTACTGACCGCTCAAGACTAAGAAAAGATGACCCTGGTCATCCTGATGATTGCGAAGTTGCATTCAAATACTGGACTATTTTCGGTTCTGAAGAAGAAATCGAAACAGTAAAATGCGAATGCGAAAAAGGTTTGAGAGGTTGTGCTCAATGTAAACGTCAATTAGGCGACAAAATCAATTCAACAATGGCTGAATTCAGACAACGTCGTAAATATTACGAAGAACACCCTGAAGAAGTTGAACGTATCATTGAAGAAGGTTCAGCAAAAGCCAGAGCACGTGCTCAAGAAGTTTTAAAAGAAGTACGTAAATTGATAAAAATGTATTAATTTGACGTAGAAAAGAAGTTTTGTAATAATGTTGGAAATCGAAAAGAGGTATTTATGAATACAGTTACAGTAGTAGGTAGAGTAGGCAGAGATGCATCAGAAGGCTTTAGAGCATTTGACTCAGGCAAAATGAAAGCTAATTTCTCTGTTGCAGTAAACAGATGGGATACAAAAACAAAATCAGAAGTTACTGATTGGTTCAACGTTGAAATCTGGGACAAACAAGCTGAATTTGCTGCAGAATATGTAAAAAAAGGCAGATTAGTAGCAGTTGATGGTGCTATTGCTAACAACCGTTGGACAGATAAAACTACAAACTCAGAAAAAGAATCTTTCTTTATTAGAGCAAACACTATCAGATTATTAGGTTCTAAAAAAGACGCTGAAGAAGTATTATAAGAAGTAAAATTATGATTATTAGTTCCAATACAGTAGGTATTATTGCTGACGATTTAACAGGTGCAAACGATACCGCATTACAATTCAAACTAAATGGTGCAGATACAAATATCTTACTTCACACAGATATTGAACCGACTTCTGCTGATTGCCAACAGGCTTGGGCAATTGCAACAGAATCAAGAAATATCTCACCAGAAGAGGCCTTTGATAAAGTTAAAGTTGCAACTCAACTTTTTGTTGATAAAATTAACCCTGACTTTTTCTACAAAAAAATAGATTCAACAGTTAGAGGTAATATTGCAGTTGAAGTTTTATCAATGCTTGAAGTTTTGGAATGGGATGCAGCAATAATCATGCCAGCATTTCCTCAAGAGGGAAGAATTACTGTTGGCGGATATCACCTTTTAAAGGGTGTACCTATTGAAAGAACCGAAATGGCAAGAGATCCGCATTCTCCAATTTCAGAATCACACCTTCCAACATTATTAAAACAACAACTTGGTGAAAACCTTGAAGATTTAGTGGATTCATTGAAATTAAAAACCATTATGGATGGTGCAGGTCCAATCTTGAAAAAGATTAATAAACTTATCGAAAAAGGTGCAAAAATTATTGTAGCTGACGCTGTTTCTACAACTGACTTAGAACAAATTGCACTTGCTATGGGCAAATCTAACTACAAAATTTTACCTGTTGGCACTGCTGCAGCAGCTAAAGTTTTAAGTAACGAATGGTTCCAAAAGCCTGAAGAGGGCGAAGTTCTTGGTGTTAAATTACCTCAACTTCCAAAATTCATTGTTTCAGGTAGTGCAACTCAAATTACAGCATCTCAAATCGACAAACTGGAACAAAGTGCCGAATTTGAAGAAAATTGTTTGGTAATTGAACTTGATATGAACACTGTATTGGGTGAAGTTTCAGAAGAATTAGTTGATAGAATATGCTCACACTTGATAAATAACAATATCGTTATGGTTCATACTTCAAAACTATTAAAGAATTTTGACGGATTTTCAGAAGATACAATCAAAGCTGACCTTACAAAATCAGGCTTAGCAAACGTTATTACAGACTTTTTGGCAACATTAACAAAAAGAGTTTTAGGAAGAAAAAGAGCAGTGCTTATCACATTAGGTGGTGAAACTTCTTACAAATGCTGTAACGCAATCGATGCAAATCAATTGCAACTAATTGATGAAGTTTTACCTGCTATCGCACTTAGTAAAAACGCAAATTCTGACCAATGGATTGTTACAAAATCAGGTAACCTTGGCGGAGTAAGTACACTTATCGAAATCCTAAATTACTTTACTAAACACGAAGAATAAGTTATGGATAAAATTGCAATTACAACAGGGGATCCAAACGGTATAGGGGCTGAAATAACAATAAAAGCCCTTAATCAACTTGATTTGCCTGAAGATAAAATTGTAATTATTTCTAATCGCAAGATTTTAGATTATTACGGCAAACTTGATAAAAATTATGAGATTATAGAAATCCCATATGAAGCTGAAATCGAAGCAGGCAAAGTTACAAAAGAAGCTGGTGAATTTTCGTTTCAATCACTAAAAAAAGTTTGTGAAATAAAACCAAAAGCTATTGTAACAGCACCTGTTGCAAAAAATGCCCTTCACTTAGCAGGGCATATTTATAACGGTCAAACTGAAGTTATTGAAAAACACTTAGCTCACGACAACCAATTAGCTGAAATGTTATTTGTCGCAAATGGTTTTAGAGTTTTACTTCTAACCCGCCATTGTGCTTTAAAAGAGGTAAATGTAACAAAAGAAATGTTAATCACAAAGGTTAAAAACCTAATCCAAACGTTCAAAACACAATTCAAAATAGATAATCCTAAATTTGCATTATGCGGCTTCAATCCTCACTCAGGAGAAGACGGTATTTTAGGAACAGAAGAAATTAATATTTTAATTCCCGCAGTAAAAGAATTACAAGCTCAAAGGGTAAATATTACAATGCCTCTTCCTGCTGATACCTTATTTGTAAAAGCTGCACAACATTATTACAACAATACAAAAGACGAATACGATTGTTATTTGGCAAACTACCACGACCAAGGCTTAATTCCAATTAAAACAGTAGCTGGTGATAGGACAGTTAATATGACAATTGGTTTAGATATAGTAAGAACATCCCCAGGACACGGCACAGCATTTGATATCGCAGGTAAAAACGTTGCATCTCCTGATGGTATGATTGCAGCAATTAAAGAAGTACTATAACTATTGAGCACAGATTTTGTTATATTCACAACGAGTGCAAGAATTTGCATTAACATTATAAACGGTATCATTATTGATTTGAGTACAAATATCAGTTATTCGTTTTTCGTATTCTGATTTTAGTTGAGGAGTAAATTGAATAACGTGATTTTTCTTCTCTTTTAAATTGATATAAACAAAAGACAATGAAGAATAATTACCCTTTAAAAACCTATCTAAAGCCAACAGATAAACCATCGTTTGATAGTCATATTCAGGATTTTTGGGAATTGAACCTGTTTTATAATCAAGAATAAAATAATCATCCCCTGTTGTTACAACCGCATCAATTCTACCACCAACCCAATATTCTCCAATTTTACACGACAATTGATATTCTGATTTAAAATAATCTTTTTGGAAAAACGGATTGGCCAACAGAGTTTGCCAAACTTCTTGTTCTTCAGGGGTTAGAGCAGTTTCAATTCTTGAAATATTTACCCCTTGCAAGAAATAATTTGCAAGTGCGTGAATTTTCTTACCCTTTTCAAACGGAGTAGCTGACATTGGAACATTTACCCCCTCAATATAACGGTAATAGAACTTTTTAGGACAAGTTTGGTAAGTTTTTAACATATTTGGAGAATAGTTATTTAACATTTTGCACCTCCATTCCTAAAAGTTCACTAAAAATCACGCTAATTTCTTGGTTTTGAACTTTGCCAAAACGGTTCTTAGATTCATTAGAAACAGTCATATACAATTTATTCTTCGCCCTTGTAATTGCAACGTATAAAAGCCTCAAGGTTTCTGATAAAATTTCTTGTTTCAACTCATACTCAGATTTCACTTTGTAATCAGGGTTCAATTTTCTTACAGACTCAATAAAATCAGATGATCTTAAACTTATTGCACCTAAAGTTAAAGGAAGATTTTTTTCAGTTAATTCAGGTATAAATACCAGATTAAACTCATCCCCTTTAGATTTGTGCATAGTCATAATCTGAACTTTACCCGCTAAGAATTTTTTATCATCCTCATCTTCTTCAGAGAAGAACTTAAACCCGCTTAAATTAGGTTTTTTAGATAATTCATCAAGCCTTGAAATTGCATACTCTAATGAATTATTTTTTATACAAATTCGCTTAATTAAAGTTGAAATTAAATAAATATTAGATTTTTCAATCTCACTTTTGAAAAACTGCATCCCAATTTTTATTGCAAGTTCATTTGGTGTTAAATAACAAAGTGAAACCCAATAATTTAAATCCCAATAAAACTGTTCTAAAACAATATTTCCTAAATTATCAGAATTTAGTTGAATAAACGGATTTTCATATCGCCTGATTTCTTCTGACAAACCTCTTTTATAAAAACCTAACTCAGTTAAAATATTATACCCATCAGCCACAACATCATTATCAAAAGGTTTCAAAACCATTTTCATAACTGCAAAAATCACTTTAAATATAGCTTTTTGCTCTAAACATTGATTTCTTGTAATAACTTTTAAACCACTATTTTCAATCAAGTTCTGCCAAGCCGCGACTTGATAATTATTTCTAACCAAAATCCCGACTGTAAAATCAGGATGTTTCATCAATGTTTCTTTTATTACACGAAGAACATAGTTTTTCTCATCCACTCCGCTATCAAAAATCTCACCAATAACCGCTGCCCCAACACCGATTGGCTCAGGATTTCGACCTTCAACAGGGTGCATAAACATTTTGAAAAACGAATTTTTACTTTCTTCTTTTTCACAAGAAACTTCAACCAATTTATTCGCAAGTTCCCAAACCCCTTTTGTACAACGCTGAGAACAATCCATAGAAACATTATAATTTTCTGTAATAAATTTCCTAAACCCTTCAACATCAGCATTTGAAAACGTTGCAGTAATAGACTGATTCACATCACCACAGCGGATAACATTTTTATGCTTTCCTGATAAAAGAGTTATTAATTCTTGCTGAACACCTGAAGAGTCTTGTGCTTCGTCTTCTATAACATACTCACAAATTTCCTGATAATGAGCAAGTACATCTGGATTTTCTTTTAAAATTCTAACCGAACCAACCAACATATCATCATAATCAATTAGATTAGACTCTTTTAAGTTTTGCTCATAAGCATTATAGAATAACAAAAACTTTTTCAATTTTGCATCTGAAACCGCATCAATATATTTACCCCTACCCCCGCCTGACATTTTGTGAACAGACACAGCTCTGTCAAATTCTTCAGCCAATTTTTGTTCAATCCTTAATTTGGAAGCAATTTCTCTTAAAATCCTACCACGTTGAGAATCATCACAAATTTCAAAATCAGCTGACAACCCTAATTTTTCATAGTTCCCGTTTTCTTTTAAAATCCTTAATGCAAGTCCGTGAATTGTACTTATATTTGGAAGTTTAGACGAATTTTTGCGAACATTTTTAATACGTTCTCTAAAGTTTCGTGCTGCTGAATCCATATAAGTAAGTACAAAAATATTTTCAGGATTTATTCCACGTTCTAAAAGTTTAATAATTAAAGCTAAAAGAATTGTAGTTTTGCCCGCTCCTGGAACAGCAGAAATCCCCATATAACCTTTTTCATAATCCAAAACAGGCTTTTGATCATCTCTTGGAACAATTTTAAAAACAGGAGTATCATCACAAACATCCACAACATCTTCAACAATTATCCAAGGTTCAATTGCTCCATAATTTTCAACCCCGTTTGAATCAAATAAACTTGAATAACAATATACCTTTTCACTTGCACAAAGTGCCAATTTTCTAAGCACACGTGCATTTTTATCTTTTGAAAGTTGAACATTATCTTCAATTGTATATTCTTTTTTATCCCAATCTTTTTGGAAAACCCAAGCATTATAAAGAGGACCAGTATCAGATTTTACCCACTCTGAATTTGAAATATCCAACCAAATTTGATACTTGGTTTTGACATGATTATCAATAATTTTTTGAGGAGTAGCCACAACTAAATCATTCTTTTTAATCTCCAATATCGAATAAGGATTTTCCGCAATTATAGAGTTTTCAACCTGCAAGATAATTTCCAACTTGCGGTTATTAAAATTTGCACCAAAAATATTTTCAAAATCTGTAATTTGTTTTAAGAAGAAATTGAATTTATTAATTTCTTCAAACTGCAACGGAGCTTTTGTAAATAACTCATTATAAATTTCTACAATTTGCTCAGAAATTTTATCCTCTGAAATCGATAATCTATCAACTAAATCTCTGAAATTACTATATTTTTCAGTATAATCAGCATCAGCAAAATTATATTCTATTAAAAATTTATCCTTTTGAAAACTTTCTAGAATATTTTCACAATATTTTAACGGGATTTGTAAAAACTCAGATAAAATTACACGCAAATCAAATTCTTCTAAAGAATATCTTAATTCGGTGTTCATCTTTAGAATTAAAATTGCCGCACGTACTAGCCTATTTTGAATAAGCTTTTCACTACCTGAAAGATAAAGTAAATTTGTTCCACTTTTTATGTTTTCTTTCAATCCAAATTTCAACATTTCATCTATCACAGGTGAAATAATTGATATTTCGCATGGTAAAACTTTTTGTTCTAAAAGACTGTTCACTTTCTTTATAGCGTCTTCAATCATGCTTGAACGCTTTGAAAAAGAATCATGCGAAAAGCATGCTAATTTGTTTAATTTATCATTCAAAACATTGTCGTATAACAAATCACAAGAAGAAAGCATGGTAGAATTTTCATCCAACAGAACTTCTTCAGGGTTTTTAAAAATATATTTTAATTTTTCATAATTGTTTTTATCTGCACTCAAATACCCGCAACGACTTGAGCCCATTTTATCAATAGAAATATAAAATCCCTCAAGTTGCTTTGACAAATACTCCACAAAATCCAAACAAATTGGAGTACACTCATCCGCATCATCAATGATTAAATACTTAATATCCTTAAAATAATCAGTATTTTTGTAGATAAAATTAAACATCAAACTTTGACGCAAATAATCAAAATCCCTGAGTTCTAAAGTTTTTCGCATGAATTTTTTAATCACTAACGCAGCATCATCAGAAAAGCCCTCTTTTAAAATTGCCGCTCTTTCATCAACTTCTTGTTGAGATAGATTGTTCTGTACAATCAAAGAATATCTTCTAAAAATCTGATGTAATAACGATTGGCGGGAATTATATCCACGAAATTTCACTTCGTTAAGAATAGCTTTTAAGATAAACTGAGAAACTTCTAACCCTGCTAAATTAGGTAAAATTACAGGATTATCAAAAATATTTCTATCTTCCAAAAACGCCCAATTATCAGAAACAGTATTATAAACAAGTGAGAAAAACGAATGAACATTTAGACGTTCCAGACTATCAACATCAAGTTTTTCAAGGGTCTTTTCGATAAAAGAATTTTTGAGGGTAGAGTTTTGTACAAGCACCAAAATTTCTGAGGATTTTACCCCACGATTTAACAACTGAGCATACTTTTCAACAAGGATTTCAGTCTTATTTGACGCTATACTTCCCGCAAGTAACAAATCAATACTCCTTACAGTGTATATTTTAGCATAAATTCATCAAAAAACTACATCTGCAAAATGATTTAAAAATGTATAAAATACACTAATATAAAAACATCGAAAGAGTGCTATAGACAGTAATTTAATGGAGGAAAAATCATGGCAAAAAAAGTAACTTTATCACAACAAGAACAAATCGGTTTCGCAGCTGGAGAAATCTATAACTACCTACACGAAAACGGAACAACTTCATTTGCAAAAATGAAAAAAGAATTAGATCTTAAAGGTAACTTCGCTGACTTAGGTCTTGGCTGGTTAGCTAGAGAAGACAAAGTTGAAATTTCTCAAAAAGGACCTGCTGTAAAAATTAGCTTGAGATAGTTTTGAGATAATTTTGAGATAGTTTGTAAAATTAAAAACAAGTAAAAAGTAACCAGTTTACATTATATATATAGAAAAAGGTATTGCATCCGGAGCAATACCTTTTTCACATGATTAAAAAATAATTAAAAAAACAAAAATATCTTCCAATTTGTATTATTATAAACTTAGGAGATACTTATGAAATATAAAGACTATTATGAAACCCTAGGGGTAAAAAGAGAAGCAACAGATGCTGAAATCAAATCAGCATACAGAAAACTTGCACGCAAATATCACCCTGACGTAAATAAAACAAAAGAAGCAGAAGATAAATTCAAAGAAATAAATGAAGCCTACGAAGTTCTTGGTGATAAACAAAAACGCCAAAGATATGATAGCTTAGGTGCAAACTGGCAAGGCGGAGCTGATTACACTCCACCTCCAGGTTTTGAACACTTTAATTTTGGCGGTGGACAAGGATTCCAACAATACAACTTCAATGGTCAAGATATGGGCGGATTTTCAGACTTTTTCAGCTCATTATTTGGCGATATGATGGGCGGTGGAGCGGCAAACCGTGGCGGCTTTTCAGGTTTTGATTTCGGAGATATGGGACAAGCTAGCCAAGGCTATTCAAGACGCTCATCAGGTTGCAATTGTTCTTCTAAAAAATCAGAAGACTTAGACGTTACAAAAACACTGAATGTTACCGCAAAAGATTTATTTTCATCTGACCCAATAACAGTAAAATTTAACGATATGAGAAAATGTACTCAATGCCCTGGGGGCGGAGCTTTTTGTTCAGCTTGCGGTGGTACTGGAATTATCAACGAAAACAAATCTATCAAAGTTAAACTTCCAAAAGAAATCAAAGAAGGTCAAAAAATCAGACTAAAAGGCGAAGGCAAAACAGATGCTTATGGTCAAAAAGGTGATTTGTACTTAGTTATAACCCCTAAAGATTCTGAATACGAAATCTCAGGTTCAGATTTAACAAAAGAAGTTGAAATCACCCCACCTGAAGCTGTTTTAGGTTGTAAAAAAGAAATCCAAACACTACACGGAAATATTGGAATAAAAATTCCTGAAATAACCTCAAGCGGAAAAACACTAAGACTTAAAAATTTAGGTTTACCTAAAAAGTCAGGAGGATTTGGAAACTTGAACGCTAAAATAAAAATCGTTCTTCCGGAAAAACTTTCTCAAAAAGAAATTGATTTATACAAACAACTTAGCAAATAAAAAAGAGGCTTAATTGCCTCTTTTTTTAAGCACTATAATCAATGAATGGATCTCTAATTTGCCTGTCATCATTCATCTTTTTAGCAACAATATTTATATAATCTCTTACTGTGATATCTTCGGGCTTTTTATTTTTAGGTCCAAAAGTTTCAAAAAACTGCTTTATACACCTTTTTGCATATGGAGTTAATTTTTCTGTTTCTTTATCAAATGCCTGATAATCAATTAAATCCGTTTTCATAACGAAATTAGGAGTAACATTTCCTCTTAAATCACCATAATAAACAAGCTCTTCTGCAAAATTTTTACTTCTAACTGCAATTTTGTTCCAAGCTGCTGAAATATCTTTTGCTCTTGCTTGTAACAACGGCATATCTAAAGGTTTAACATACATAATATAACCTCCTAAACTAACATAACCACACAAGTATAAAACCATAAAATTACAATCATAGCATTACATTATTAAGATATATTTAGGCATACTCAATCAATATAAATATATTCTTGACATGCCAGTCATTTACGTGAAAAAATAGTATTATATTTGAGGGGGATATTATGGTTAAAGAAACATACTTACACGACAAACACGTAGCACTAGGTGCAAAGATGATTGATTTTGGCGGGTGGCACATGCCTGTTCAATATTCATCTATTATTGACGAACATAAAACAGTAAGAGAAAGCGTTGGTCTGTTTGATGTTTCCCATATGGGAGAAGTTTTTGTATCAGGAAAAGATGCAACAGACTTTTTGAACAAAATCGTACCTCAAGACATTACAAAACTTGATTATGAAAAAGCTGTTTATTGCCAATTACCGAAAGAAAACGGTGGTTTGATTGATGATTTAATCATCTACAAATTAGGTATCGAAAGCTACCTTGTAATTTGTAACGCATCAAGAGTTGATGAAGATATTAACTGGATTTCAAGAAATCAAAGAGGTTTTGATGTTGTTGTAGATAATCAATCTCACAATTACTCATTACTTGCAATTCAAGGTCCAAAAGCTATTGATGTTGTTAGAAAAATGGGTTATGACATTGAAGATCAAAAATCTTTCACAATTAAACCTGCAACAATTGAAGGTATAAAACTTTTAGCTTCACGCACAGGCTACACTGGAGAAGACGGTTTTGAACTTCTTGTCGAAAATAAATACGCCGAATTCTTATGGGATAAAGTTTTAGAAAAAGGTGCAGAATTTGGCATCAAACCTATCGGCTTAGGTGCAAGAGATACACTAAGACTTGAAGCTGCACTTCACTTATACGGAAACGACTTAGACGAAGAAACAACTTCAATTGAAGCTGGTTTATCTTGGTCAATTCCAAAAGACAAAGTTGCTGATTACAATGGAAAAGAAGTAATTATGAACCAAGTTGCAAATGGAGGAAACAAAAAACTTATCGGACTTGTAATGTTAGATAGAAATATTGCAAGACACGGTTATGATGTTTATTTCAACGGAGAAAAAACAGGTGTTATCACAAGTGGTTGCGTTTCTCCAAGCACAGGTAAAAACATTGCACTTGCTTATGTAAAAAATGACAAAGAAATTTGCACAGGAGCAACTGTTCAAGTTATGATTAGAGAAAAATTACACGATGCGGAAGTTGTAAAACGTCCATTCGTTCAAAAAAGAAACAAAGTATAAATAATATAAGAAAAGGAGAATAAAATGAGTTTTACAGAAAGTATTTTATGTACAAAATCTCACGAATTTGTTTTAAAAGGCGAACCAGCCATTGTTGGTTTAACTGATTATGCTATTGAACAATTAGGTGATATCGTATTTTTAGAATTACCAGAAGTTGGTGATGAATTTGCTAAAGGTGATACTTTTGCAAACATCGAATCAGTAAAAGCTGCTTCTGAAATTTATATGCCTGTTAGCGGTAAAATTGTTGAAGTTAACACCGCACTTCTTGATGCTCCTGAAGCATTAAACGAAGATTGCTACGAAAACGGCTGGTTAGTAAAAATCGAAGCTACTGATGAAGCTGAATTCGAAGATTTGATGACATACGCAGATTATAAAGAAGAATTGGAATAAGATGAAAAACTTTTTAGTACACAACGAAGAAACTACACAACAAATGTGTAAAGAAATTGGGATTAGCACAGTAGAAGATTTATTCTCTCAAATCCCTCAATCAGCAAGAATGACAGAATTAAAATTACCTGAGGGCTTATCAGAAATGGAAACCCAAAAGGTAGTAAAAGCTCTTGCTAATGCTAATAAAACAGATTATGCAATCTTTGCAGGGGGCGGAATTTATAACAAATTCGTGCCAGCTTGCATCGGACAAGTTGCAAGTCGTTTTGAATTCAATACTGCTTACACTCCGTACCAACCCGAAATTTCTCAAGGTACATTACAGGTTATGTATGAATTTCAAACAATGATTTGTAGATTAACAGGAATGGACGTTGCTAACGCAACAGTTTATGATGGTGGTACAGCTTGTGCTGAAGCTATTTTAATGGCTTGCAGAGTTGCAAAAAAATACAAAGTTTGTGTACTTAATTCACTAAATCCTGAATACAAAAAAATCATCGAAACTTATACATATTCTCAAGGTATTGAGATTGATTGGGTGGATGAAGTTCCATCTACAACAAGTGATTACGCTTGTGTTCTAGTTCAAACTCCAAACTATTATGGTGAAATTTTAGAACCAAAAGCTGTTGATTGCTTACTTGTTGTATGTAGTGATATTTCAACAATGTCAATTCTAAAACCTCCGTCAGAATATGGTGCAGATATTGTCGTTGGGGACATCCAAACTCTTGGTATCCCAATGAACTTTGGTGGTCCATCTGCAGGTTATATGGCTTGCCGTGAAAAACTTATGCGTCAAATGCCAGGAAGACTAGCAGGAAGAACCGTTGATAAAGACGGTAAACAAGCATTTTGTTTAACTATCCAAACACGTGAACAACACATCAAACGTGAAAAAGCTACAAGTAATATCTGTTCAAACCAAGCTCTAATCGGTTTATGTGCAACACTTTACTTGTCAGTAATGGGTGAAAAAGGATTTAAACAAGCTGGTTATCTATCTGCTAAAAACGCACATACTTTATCTGAAAAACTTTCAGCAAAAGGGATTAAAACATTAAACAAAAACTTCTTCAATGAATTCACAATTGAAGTTGAAAACGCTGATAAATTCTTAGCAAAACTGAAAGAAAACAAAATTATCGGTGGTATTAAAATCGATGAGAAAAAAGTTTTGGTTGCAACAACCGAAATGAACTCAGACGAAGAAATAGAAAAATACGTTTCAAGTATATAAACAAAAAGCGGTTGATTACTCAGCCGCTTTTTTATTTTGTCGATTGTAAAACATATCTTGTTGCATTTGTTGCAGCCTCAACGGTTGCATCGTGATATACAATTGGAAAAACATCTTTCATATCTTTACTTTTAACAATACATTCTGCGTTAATATCTTTTGTTGTAGTTCCTTTAGAACACATTGTTTCTTGATTAGGCAAACTTGTTCCATTAACATCAATAAAACCTGTACAATGGTGGAAATCACCACTTACAAGCTTTTCAGATAAAGATTCGCCAATAGCTAATGAGCAACTTTTTTGAAAAGAAATAGATCTTACACCAATAATCGAACCATCTGCCAAAAGATATAATGTATATTGACCATCTGCATGACTTAAACCAACCGCATTACCCTTAAAAGAATATCCTAAAGATTGTCTTATATCTTTATCACGATATACCCCTTGTTTACCCACAAGATTACTGTTTAGAATTGCACAAATTGACATCTTCGTTTCAGATGTATGTGTCTGAAAATCTTTACCTCCGCACTGCTCACTTACATCAGCAAATGTAAAATCATAATTCGCTTGATTTAATCTTACAGCCTGAATAATAGTAGAAACTGTCTTTTTTAATTGTGATCGGTATTTATTACCATTAGTGTTTGCAATCAAATTAGGAATTGTCATTGCTGCAACAACCCCAATTATCCCAAGTGTAATCAACACTTCTGCTAAAGTGAAACCAACTTTTAAATTTTTGAATTCAAAAAACTTTCTCATCTCAACCTATAAATAGTTAACTACATATTAGTATAAAAAATCGTGCAAAAATTTACAATACTATACTTATATGACTCTTTTATTTTCTGCTTTTTAGGGTATAATTTATATACGAGAGTTTAATATATTTGAAAGGTTATTTTACATGAACAAAAGTCAATCAATGGGGATGTACGTAATTTTAGCTATTGTTGTATTGGTCTTTATTTCAACAATTTTCATGTCAGGACCAACTACAAACACTTCTGAAATTTCATACACAAATTTCTTGCAAAAACTTGAAAATAAAGAATTTTCAAAAATTGAAAAGTATGAAGATATGATTATTGCAGTTCCGACTAAGCAACCTGCTCAAGAAAAAGCTGCAAAAGAAAGTGAGACAGAAAAAAATACAGTATCACCATTTTTGACTCCTGATAATAAAAATGTTCAAGCACCACTTCATCAATATAAAGTTCAAATTCCATCAAAAGATGAAACATTATTAACTAAATTGAACGAATCAGGTGCAGATATTACTGTAAAAAAAGCTCCTGAATCTAATCAATTGGCTGGTAATATCGGAACATTTATAATAATTTTATTTGCAGTAATTTCTCTTGGTTTGATGATAAAAGCAATCCAAGCAGGCGGCTCTCAAGCAATGTCATTTGGTAAAAGTAAAGCAAAAATGCTTTTGGATTCAAAAGTGAAAACAACATTCAAAGATGTTGCAGGTATTGACGAAGAGAAAAAAGAACTTGAAGAAATCGTTGACTTTTTGAAAAACGGCGAAAAATATATGAAACTTGGTGCAAAAATTCCAAAAGGCGTACTTCTTGTAGGCCCTCCAGGTACAGGTAAAACATTGATGGCTAAAGCTGTTGCAGGTGAAGCTAGCGTACCGTTTTTCTCTATTTCTGGTTCAGATTTCGTTGAAATGTTTGTTGGTGTTGGTGCAAGCCGTGTTAGAGATTTATTCGAACAAGCTAAAAAACATCAACCTTGTATCATTTTCATTGACGAAATCGATGCAGTTGGTCGTCAACGTGGTGCTGGTTTAGGTGGCGGACACGACGAAAGAGAACAAACACTTAACCAATTATTGGTTGAAATGGATGGTTTTGATGTTAATACAAATATCATTGTTATTGCAGCTACTAACAGACCTGACATTTTGGATAACGCACTTTTAAGACCAGGTAGATTTGATAGACAAATTTATATCAACGCTCCTGATGTTAAAGGCAGAGAACAAATCTTAGAAGTTCACGCTAAAAATAAAAAATTAGACAAAGATGTTGATTTGAAAATTCTTGCAAAACGTACACCAGGCTTTACTGGTGCAGATTTGCAAAACCTATTAAACGAATCAGCACTTCTTGCTGCCCGTAACAACGAATCAAAAATCACAATGGAAGATGTTGATAAATCAATTGACAGAGTTGTTGCAGGGGTTGAAAAACGTAGCAAAGTTATGACTGATGCGGATAAAGAATTGACTTCTTACCATGAAGTTGGTCACGCATTGATAGATAAATTATTACCTGATGCAAACGAATTACACAAAGTTTCAATTATTCCACGTGGAATGGCACTTGGTGTAACTTGGACAAGACCAAAAGATGAAACAGTTCACGTAAGCAAAGCTAAATTATTAGCAAAAATTGCGGTTTCATTAGGTGGTCGTGCTGCAGAAGAAATCGTTTACGGTAAAGACAACGTAAGCACAGGTGCTTCTCAAGACCTTAAAAACGTTACTGATATGGCACGCAAGATGGTTACAGCTTGGGGTATGTCAGAAAAATTAGGTAATATGGCATACGGCAAAAACCAAGAAAACGTATTTATGGGTAGAGATTTCGGCCACCAAAGAGATTACTCTGAACAAGTTGCTTACGAAATTGACCAAGAAATTAAACGTATCGTTGATGAAAGATATGAACTTGCAAAACGCTTGCTTTCTGAAAACCGTGATATGTTAGAAAGAATTTCTAAAGAACTTCTTGAAAAAGAAACCATTGACGAAAAAGAATTTGAACAAATTATGGAAACTGTGAAAAGTGAAAGAGCTTAATATCACAAAAAATTCAAAACTTTTTGCATTAGGGGTAGGGATAAATTCTACCCCTGATATTTTAACAGCTGCTCAACACTTCGAATGTGATATTATTGCACTAAAATTTGAAACTCTTGAGGATGTTAATCTTTTACCAAATATCTTAAAACTTATCACAAAACCACTTATGATTTGTGGCACAGGTGATGATGAAATTGATAAAATTTTACTACCTCTAATTATGCAAAATCTTGACAGAGAATGCATTATCTCTAATGCTAATGAACAAACATACAAACAGATTATACCTAATGTAATCAAAGGTAATCACTACATAATCCTAAAAAGTCCAATTGATATAAACTTAGCTAAAGAATTAAATATTTTGTCAGTTGATATGGGATTAGATAAGTCAAAAATTATTATGAATACTGATATTGGAGGCTTGGGATATGGTTATGAATACGGTTTTAGCATAATGGAAAAGGTTATCCAAGAAGGGAAAAAAGGGGATGAATATTTAGAATTCCCGTTATTTTCAGAAGCCTCAACAGAATCTTTAAAAACAAAAGAAGCACGTTCTGCAGATTTTTCAGCAAGCTATGGACAATTAGAAGATAGGGCTAAAATCATTGAACTATCAGCGTGTGCAGGCATCATCGCCGCAGGTGCGAATATAATTATGGTAAATATCCCAGAAAATATTTCCATATTGAAAGAGTTGGTGTAACTATGGAAATGACAGGGCTACAAATTTTCAAATATTTACCAGCAGCAAAAAAAGAAGAACATTCAAATTGCAAAGAATGCGGATGTCCAACTTGTATGGCTTTTGCTCTAAAACTTGCAAAACAAAATGTCCAAATAGAAAAATGCCCATATGTAAAAGAAGAATTGAAAGAACTGTATTCTCACAGTATCAAACATCCGCAAAAAACTATTGAAATAAAAGGGTTAAAAATCGGAGGGGAAAATGTTTTATACCGTCACGAAAAAACATTCATTAACCCAACAATTTTATCCGTTTTAGTTGACTGTAACAACCCAAAATTTGAAGAGCAAATCAAGAGAATTAACGACTTTGAAATCAAAGGTGTTAATCAAATGTTTGGCGTTGATCTGATTATCTTAAAAAACTATTCTAATCAAGAGCTTCCAACTCTAAAAGTTAACACAATTACTCTTGAAGAATATGAAAAACTTGAAATTTTTAACATTAAAAATACAGACTTTAAAACAACAAAAGAAACCTTAATTTCAACAAGAGAAAAAGCAATTCTTGAAAAAGATGATAATTTTTCAAATCCTGTTGCCGTTTGGATGGGTAGGGTAAATGATAAATTTACAACATCTGCTCAAGCAAGTTTTTATATTTGTAAATATGCGAATATGTTAATCTTTGAAGATTTTGATGAAGCAATGTTTGCAACACTAATTTCTCTTCGTCAAAACATCTTCACTGACCCTCAAAAGCCGCTACAAGTTGAGTCTAATTTGTATGAATTTAAAGATCCAAAAGAAGATTCTATTGTATTTTTAACAACAAACTTTGCATTGACATTTTTTGCGGTTGCAAATGAACTTGAAAATATTGATGTTCCGTCTTATTTGATTGTAATTCCAGCTGATGGAATGAGTGTTTTAACCGCTTGGTCTGCGGAAAAATTTACCGCAAATATCGTTTCAAAAACTATCGATAAACTTCAAATAAGAGAAAAATTAACAACAAGAAAAATTATAATCCCAGGGCTTTTGGCTCATATGACAGAAGAATTAAAAGAAGCCGTTCCTGATTTTGAATTCATTGTAGGAACTCACGAAGCTACTGCTATTAGAGAATTTGTTAAAAACTTAATCGCAAACAAATTATAATAATTCATGAATAATAATTACAACAATTTCACCTGGCTGCAAAGTCAGATGAACTTTCCCCTTTTTAGCATCAGGCATTTTTGAAATTTTGATAGGTAAAAGATTTTGTTTATTTGGATTAAATTTTGGAACTTTTACAGTTACTTTTGCATAGTTTTCAAAATCTAAATTCCCGATTGTAATAACTTTTTTGATGTTATTAGCAAACATATATGAAAAAACTTTTTTCTGGTTATTATTCTTTAATGGGGTAAAATTCCCCTCATTCAAAGTCGAAAGAACACTCTGTTTTACGTTATTACCAAGCAAAAATTCCCCACGCAACTGCTCATATTTTCCTTCAGGCTTGCGTGAAAGATTAAAGATATCGATTTTCCCACGATGTGCAAAATACGTATCATCATCAGTATTAGACTCATCTGCAAGACGATTACCTTTGCGATACATGTAATCATCTCCGGTTTGAAAACCGTCAACAAAATAAGAGTTCACAGGTAATGTCGCATTCAACCAAATCATCATTTCACTAAACTGAGATCCTTTTAGAAGAATTGGACTAACTTCATCGTGAGTTGTAAAACTACCAATTACACTTTTATTTTCTTTAAACTTTTTAGTTTCACCAAGTGTAAATGAAATTTGTTTATAGAATTCTTTTGGAGTTTTCCAATCCTTAAGATTAAAAAACGACCCATAATAACCGTCAAATCCTGCTTCTAAAAGTTTATCATACGGTGTAAATACCGCTTGAGGTGAAATTGCATCGTGCCAAGATTCAGAAGATTCAGCTAACCAAACAAATTCAGGATCTTTCTCTCTCGAATAAGCAATCAATTCTTTCCAAAATAAAGCAGTTTTTGCATGAGCAACATCTGCTCTAATACCGTCAACACCAAGTGCTAACGCCATTTTTACAAAATCTTTGTACAAGCTATAAACATTTACATCGATTTTATCTTCTGTACCTGTTGCCAATAACCTAACATCCGTCCAATCTGCAGGAATAACAGGTTCTCCTGATTGAGCAGTTACAAACAAATCAGGACGCTCTAAATACAAGTCATATGATGCACACGCTGGAACATCAAGAATTACCCTTAACCCTTTTTTATGAGCCTCATCTACAAACTTTTTGGCTTGCTCATCTATTGTTAATTCAGAATTCTTATCGTACAAATCAGGATTTAAAGAATCAAAATCTGATATAGCATAAAGACTTCCTGCAGTACCTAATGCTTTTAACTTTCCTGTTGGAGTGATAGGCAAAACATGTAACGTATTTACCCCTAATGCCTTTAACTCATCCAATCTTTCAATTGCGTTAAGGAAAGTTCCTCTAACTTCACCCATATTTTCCTGAATAAAGCCATCTTCGTTGTAATCTTTTGAGTTAAACGAACGAATATTGACTTCCATTATAACAGTTTCATTATTCAAAAATTTTGTTCTTGCATCGTTTTTCCAAACGAAATCGTCAGCAAAAGCACTGCCTACAACAAATGGAAACATCATAGCAAAAGCTAATATTCGTTTATACATTATTTATAATCTCCGAACTATGGAAGGTATAAAACTTGGTCAATTTGAAGTCTATCAAGGTTTTTCAAGTTATTAACTCTGATGATAGCGTTCATTTTTTCTTCAGACCAAACACCATAATGACGTTTTATAATTGCTTCACCTGTATCACCATTTTTAACAACATATTTTGTCATAGAAGAAGTGTCATTTGAACTAGCAACAGGAGCTGTTTCTTCAACTTTTACAGCTTCTTCAACAGGTTGAACAGTATCGTCTTCACCAGGTACTGAAACTCTGTTATTCAACTCTTCTTGAGCTTCTTCAGCTTGATCATTTAAAGTTTGTTCAACTGCAGGAACTGAAGTTGAAACTGACGGAGCCTTTGAAAACACCCCAAAACAAGCTAAAACAATTAAAGTTGTGAAAACTCCAACTACAAAACCGATAACCATATTTGTAAACGGAGAATTTGTATTAAATTGAGTTGTCTTA
This sequence comes from Candidatus Gastranaerophilaceae bacterium, assembly GCA_045530955.1. Lineage (GTDB taxonomy): Bacteria > Cyanobacteriota > Vampirovibrionia > Gastranaerophilales > Gastranaerophilaceae > Zag111. The sequence goes on along the minus strand of JAZSDA010000015.1, from coordinate 3,794 downwards.
AAGTTCTGCCATAACAAATCAATTTCTTTTGACTTATTAGAAGATTCATAATCATCTTGAGAAACTTCATCAGGTCTGTAATATTCACCAAGCGAAGATGATTCAAACTGTTGTTCTTTAGCCAAATTTTCAATAACATCCATAGACTCTCTTGAAAGAGTTGCTCTTCTTATAGTAGAACTTTTCATAATCTTATCCCCCTACCCTAATACATATATGAACATATCCTATCACGAAAAAAGCCCATCTTCAAGCCAATTGTAACATTTTGCATTAAAAAAGCCGATAACCAAATGATTATCGGCTTCAAACTTATGATTAAGTATCTAAAATTACTTAACAAGTTCTTTGAATTTTTTACCAGCTGAGAAAGCAGGAACTGTTTTAGCAGCGATTTTTAAAGCTGCACCAGTTTGTGGGTTTCTACCAGTTCTAGCAGCTCTTTTGCGAGCTTCGAAAGTACCGAAACCAACTAAAGTAACTTTTTTACCTTTAGAAACTGTTTTTTGGATTGTTTCTAATGTAGCTGCTAAGATGTCAGCTGTAGCTTTTTGAGAAACTTTTGCTTTTTTAGATACCTCTTTTACTAATTCTTCTTTGTTCATTATGAACCTCCTTCTTCCTTAAACCTACGGACAAAATAACCATATTCCGCAGTATTTGTGTAATCGACAAATTTATTATAGCACTTTTTTTAAGACTGTCAAGGGTTTTAGAGATTAATTTTCTTTACAATCCACTTATAGTGTATATCTAAAGAGATATCATACCTAAAAGCCTCATCAATAAAAGGTTTAAGACTCACTATCCAGCTTAGCAAATTTGATATTTTGATAGAAATACTGCAAAATTTGGTAAGCATTATACCCTTGTTTTGCTAAATTATTCGCACCATGCTGCGACATGCCAACACCATGCCCGTTTTTTCTCACTTCATCGTCAAAAGACGGAACAGCTCTTAGATATGGTAAATCTGAACCCCATATTGAAGTTCTTGTCATGCCGCCAGCTGACGCAAAATAATATGCTGAAATAATTTTCATATCATAAGTCAAAACCAGCCCGTCAGTTTCTTCAACGGCTCTTGTGGTAATCTTAGTTTCAGAAGACGCACCGCCATAAGCCTGATCTTCAGTATTATCCTTTAAATCATATCCATTTCTTGATTGTTTACCAAGATTAGCAAGAGCAAAACTTCTTGCTGCAATTGCTTGAGCCTTTAGTGCTTCATATTCCCAACTTGGGGACATTTCAACAGGAACAACACCTTTTATATAGCTTTCCAAATCAATATCATTAATTACGGTAAGTTTGCCATCGATATTTTTAATCATTAAAATACCACGATACCACTTACCTTTTGTGCTTACAAAACCATCTGTATCAGGTTTAAGAACGATTGAATCAGTTTCTAACGTATAAAAATGTGAACCGCTTTTTATTGCAATTTCTCTTTTATAAGGTACAAGCATATACCCTTTCATTGCATCAACTTCACAAACAGTTTTGTTTGTATGAGTATCAATCATTCTTCCAGCTACATTTGTACCAATGCCTGCTTCTTCAACCTGAGTAAGTAACCCAATTTTTATCGCATAACTTGGATTAGCTAAAATCAAATTTATTATTAATATTGCAAATAGTATTAAAATCTTTTTCATAATTATATTTTATCATTTCTTGGTCAAAAGTAATAAGCCAAACGTAGTATTTTAGTACATTTTCTTATCCCTTTTGGTAAATCCTTGTGTAGTTCCAGTAACTTCTGAATACTTTTACTACATAGTTTCTTGTTTCATCATATGGAATTTGAGTAACAAATTCATCTGTATCATCGTATTTTAGGTTAGATTTCCAGCGTGTAACAGAACCAATACCGCCATTATAAGCAGCAATTGCTGAAACATCTTTACCGTCTAGCATTTTATTAATTGATGAGTAATATAAATTGCCTAATCTCAAATTCAATTCCGGATTAAATAAATAACTATTATTAAATGTTATGCCATATTTTTGACCAACTTCACGAGCAGTTGCTGGCATCAATTGCATCAAACCAATAGCTCCAACCCCACTTTGAGCCTGAGAATTAAATGAACTTTCTTCTCTTACAATAGCCATCATCAAGGCATCGTTATTCTTAGCTTCATCGGCAAATTTTTTAACTTGTTTATAATAATTTTGAGGATAAACTAAACGCCATCTTAAATCAGACTTAACAGGTTTTACATCCAATTTATCCATTGCATCACGGGCAATAATCATTGATGCTGCATAGTTACCTTTTTCGTACTCTACCCAACTTGCAATAAAATCATCATTGATATACTTAACCATCATATCGTAATCCTGAACTTGCATAAGTTTATTCAAAACATCCTTATCACCAGGTTGCTTATATGGATAAACGACAGGTTTGTAATTTAGTTCAGTACGAATTGTTGCAGACGGAACACCTTTCATCAGCCAATACGCACGATATGCATAGTATGAATCAGGATAATTATTAATAATATTTTGGAAATAATTACCCATAGCATTAAAATTATTGTATTTTTGTTCAATTTTCCCTGCCCAAAACATTACAACAGGAACGTTTTTAGACTTAGGATATTTATTTAAAAATTCTTTTGCTAATAATCTTGCTTTTTTAAAATCTTTTGATTTAACACTCAGCATCAAAACTTGGAACAAAGCATTTTCGGAATACTCACTATTTGGGAAATTTTTATACAAATCCTCATAACAAGATAATCTACCCTTATCATTCACTCCTTTGCATTTCAAATCCCATAAGTAAACCTTTTTATCCCCTTTAGCATTACTTAAAAGTTTTGAAACATAATGAGGTTGTTGCTTTGAATCAAACATACTCAAGTAATTGTTTACAGCTCTGTTATAATCTTCATCTGTAACATTATCAGAATACTTTTCAACACCAACTTCAGTTAAATTATAAACAGTGGCAAAATCTTTTGTTGCATAAGCAGTGGAAACCTTTAATGCCCAAACCTCATCATCCTTAACAGATTCCATTAATTCTTTTGCTTCTTTGTACATACCAGCAAGATAATATGCCCTAATCAAATAAATTATATCTGACTTTTGCATATTTGTATTGAACTTCTTCCAAGTAGTTGCAACACTTGGTGCTAATCTACCATTTGGATATTTTTCTAAGTAATTACGGAATGCAACTTCTACTTCAGACATTTTTTTCTTAGAAAAAATCTTTTTGGAATATTTCATTTTAGAAACTGAAAGTCTAGCAATATAATATTCTGATGCAACTTTATAATCTTCTGAAATATTTGATTTTAAAACTTCATTAAAATATCTCAAAGCTAATGCAGGTTCATCTTCAATCAACAATTGTGCAGCACTATACTTTGCTTCAGGGCTTAATTTATTATTTGGGTAACGCTTGAATAATTGTTGATAACGATGAAGTTCGGATTCTTTATCTCCCAAAATTTTTGCACACATTGCCTGACGATAAACTGCAAAAGGTTTCAAATCAGACAGATGACTAATCTTTGAAAACAAGAAATAAGCATTTGAATAATTACCGTTATCATAATCTTTCAATGCTTGTTTATAAATTTTAGTAGTTTTAGCTTCAGGTTGATATATTTTGGCAAAATAAAATCCGCCAATTAAACACAACAAAAAGATAAAACCTGCTATTATACCCTTATCTCTATCCCTTAAATTCAGCATAACCATGACATGATAGCAGACATGGAATAAAAGTAAAAATTTTTATAAAATATTTACATAGACTTTTTTCTTGA
>JAZSDA010000079.1:0-5930 GCA_045530955.1 Candidatus Gastranaerophilaceae bacterium | reverse complement strand
AATTGACTGTAAAGATGGAACAAAAATTTTATCCACCCCTTTTGATAACAAATTCAAAATGTGCCCGATATAAACCTTGATAGGTAAACAAGTTTCAGTAACAACTAAACCTGCCCCCTCTGACATTGTTTGTTTTGTAGTTACATCAGACAAAATAATTTTAATTCCAAGATCTGTAAAAAATCCATAATAGAACGGGTAATTGTTATAAAAAGACATTGCTCTTGGAATACCAATAACTTTTTCTTCACATTTCGCTTGTGTCATGACATTCATCCCTAATAATTATTACTATAGATATAATAGCCCAAAAAAATATTTTTTGATAGTGGAACAATTTTTATTTTACATTTTGAATAAACAAAAAGAATTTGTTTAATAATACTGGAATATATTTTGCATCTAAGGTACTAAAATCAAATACAAATTCGTTAATTCCTGCATCATAAAGTTCTTCAATATTCGAAAAATCTTCCATAATGGAATCTTCAAATAAGTGCATTCTGCAAAAGCCATCACAAACAAACGGTAACATTTTCTTCAATGATGGATCTTTTAATGCATACTGACCGTTGTAACAAGGAGCCGCACACGATAATCTTGAAACAATTGCACTATCATTGTTCAACGGACATAATCCCATTGATGAGACTCTTATATTCCCTGCGATTGTATATTTTTTATTTGGAATATCATTTTTGATTTTTTTCAAAGTTTTCAAAGATGAAGCGTAATCTTTAAATGATGTAAAATCAATAGTATCAATATTTGCCAAACCATTTAAGCATTTTATAGACATACTATTTAAAAGATTTATCCCTTGTCCGATTTCAAACGGAATATGATTTATCTCAGAATCATTAATAAACGCCCAGAAAAATCCAATATTATTGATAATCAAAGAATCAGGCATAGGGTTTGATAGCAAAAGATTTTTCTCATATTCATAAACTCTGTCAAAATCCCGTTCAATCAATATACTTGGCGTTGAAAGTTGGAATTTTATACCATACTTATTACAAAACTTTTTAACTTTAGTTATAACTTCAGAAAAACTACTTGTTGCCAAATCACCAGTTGAAACAATTTCCCCATATTCAATTGAATAAACAGGACTAAAGCCAAGTTTTTTGATATATTTTTCAAGCTCTTTTATTTGAGCCAACGAAGTCAAACGCAAATTTATGCGATATTTATAATCCGGAGTACCTGCTTGAGGCAAAACTTTTCCAACCTCATTTACGCCCCAATCAAAGCGGGAAATATTACGACTAAATTTAAAATCTTTACCCTCAGCACTAACCATTTCCCCAGAGAAGTGATTAGTCATATAAAAACTTTTTCTAACGTGTTTAAACGGTAGCTTCTGCTTTTTGAATAATTTTGGCTTATCCAAAATGTTTTCAATAAGCTCAATACCTTCCAAAATATCATCTGAAGTTTGAAACTTACCTTTAATAACAACGCTATCAATAGCTTTTAATTTAATAATATCTTCTGCACACCAAGGCAAATTATCTGAATCAATTGCCAGCGGAAGTTTAGTAAATTTCTTAATCTTGGCAATATTTTTCAGATAAATTTCTTCCGTAATGATAATTCCGTTAACTTTGTGGAAACTATTGATAAAATCAATACCTGACAAATTATGAATATCAAAATAAGAATCTGCGATAACTTTAAACGGCAATTTAAAAACCTTAATAGCTTCTAATATAGCAAAACTATTAATAAAAATACCATCGATTTCAGACGTTTTAAGATGTTTTAAAAATCTTTTAATCTCAGGCAAATCTTCTTCCACAATATCGTGTTTGAAGTTTACAAAAACTCTGGAATCTGACTTTTTCGCAGCTTCAACAAACTCAGAGATATAATCAAAATTTCCATCCAAAAACTTTGTGTAGTAAACATAATAATCTCTACACCTTGTACACTTTGCAAACCTTAGGATATCTTCCGGCTTTTTTACCGGAGAAATTATCTTAATCTCTTTCATAAAATAATTATATCATAATAAACTAAGCCTGAAAACGTTTTATTAAATTTGTTTCAATGTTTTCAGATTTAGGCAATTCGAATTTCTTAGTTTCAACTTTTTGAGAATAATCTGCATAGTGTCTATAATCTTCTAACTCTTTTAGAGCTAACATATCAGCCACTCTTGAAGCCTTTTTCTGAGCTTTTGTTGTATAAATATCAATCCCAATAAGTGGCAACATACAGAATACAAATGGAGCCATTGTTTTGGTTACAATCTTCATTAAAGAAGCTTTTCCAAAACTAGGATTTGAAAGCATTTTTGCTAACATTGCATAAGAAACACCCATTGCGACTAAAGAACCAACAGTTGAAGCACCTTGCATCACAAGTTGTCCCATAGCTTCAACACTTTCAGAATAACTTTGAGATTTTTCATCTACTTTGTTGAATGTTTTAAATACATTTTTCTGTAAGGTTTTTGCTTGCTGAAGTTGTTCTTCTGTTAATTCTATTTTATCCAACACTTTATGACGTTTTAACTGCTCAACACCTTCAGTTTTTACATAATTTTGGTATTCTTTATTATCTTTCATTAACTGAACAAAGAATTTAAAGATATTAGGTTTCTTAGCTTTTCCAGGAGCCTTAACATCTGTCATTTTTTCAGTTTCTTTATCATCAACATAAACAAGCTCAGCTGGATTGTTCAACATTTCTTGTTTTGTTTTATATCTAGCAATTCTTGAGGCTTGCTTTTGAACTTTTGCAGCATAAGCACCCATAACAAGAGGAATAACTAAGCCAATAGCCCAAGGAATAAATTTACCTAATTTACCACCTGTTACATTGCACGCTTTCATAATTTTGTTAGAAACCCAACCAACAAGTCCACCAGTACCTAAGGCTAAAGTTGTAACAGTGTTTGTAGCTAATTCAGCATTTTCAGCATAATCTTGAGATGCAATATCAATTTTTCTAACCATATTAGCCAAAATTTGTTGATCACGTTTTGCATCTTTAATTTGGTTTTCAGTTAGTTGGTTATCAAATTTTGCCTCATCGGCATTTAACTTCGCATCAAAATCAGCCTTTGCCTTTTTGTATTCATCATTTCCTGAATAAAGATCTTTCAATGTTTTAAAAGATTCAACAGGATTGAAATTCATTCCTTTTTTCTTTTCTAAACGTTTTTTCTCTTTATCTTCAATTTGAACATCTTTTGCTAATTCGTCAACTTTCTTTTGTTGTTCAGGTGTAAGTACAGCAAACATAGCAGGATTGTTCAAATCCTTGCTCATAGCCTCAAATCTACCACGACGTGAAGCACTTACCTTTGCTTTAGTTGATAGAACTATAGCAGGGAAACTTGCAATAGTACCCAAAATCATACCCACAACAGACGGTGCTGCACCCAAAAACATACCTAAACCTTTGTTTTTTAGAGAAACTTTATCAAGGAATTTTTGGAAAGATTTCATAAACATAAGCGGGCTTACAAGTGCAACACCTGCCATAGTTGCCAAGCCTACAACTTGACCTATTGCCATTTGAGTTGCAACTTCTGTATCTTCAGCATTTGATTGAGAATATTCGTCCATTACATCAATTGCATGTAATAAATTTTTCCCTCTTTGAATATCATCCTCATTCATTTTGTCAGGATTTCGTTTTAAATATTCAATACGTTTAGCACTCTCTAAATCTTGCTTTTCAGCCCAAGATGAATATTCAGGAAGATATTGTTTATAGTTTTTATAATTATTTAAAATTTCCATGGTTATAGTTGTAATGAATGTGAATATCAAAAATTGCCTAATTGTTAAGTTTTGTAAACCTTAAATTGATAAAAAAGGCAATTCTCAAGAAGAAAAAAACTTTATTATTATATAAGGAATATCTAGGATTTCGATTTTACAGGAACAGGATGATTACTACAAATCAATAGGGAGGACTTCGCATGGGCGTTGGCGCAGAAGATTACATCGATAAGATGCTAGTACAAAAGTATCAAGAAGAAAAAGTTGACAATCACGACAACATGGAATCAATGGTTGATCCAAACAAAATGTTGGAAGCTATGAATGATTACGCATCAACTTTGCGTAACATGATGGAACTTAGACAGAGATTAAATATTGCTTGTTATGCAATTAATGCAAGAACAGCAAGATATCAAAAATCTTTGGGTAAGTAAAAAAGTTTTGTGTTGAATTGTGCCCATTTTAGAGTAAAATAGGGTAAACAAGGAGACACGCAATGGGAAAAATCATCCTAGGCTCTTCATCTCCCAGAAGAGCAGATATTCTAGAAAGACTAAAATTGGATTTTGAAATCACTCCGTCTTCTTATGTGGAACCACATGACCAGACGGATTTCTCTTATGCATATGTAGAAGATTTAGCTTACAATAAAGCACTTGATGTTGCTAAAAAAACAACTGAAGATGCTCTTGTTATCGGAGCTGATACAATTGTTGTGTTGGATAATAAAATTTTAGGAAAACCTAAAGATAAACAAGATGCCTACAAAATGTGGCAAGATTTGTCAGGAAAAACTCATTTTGTTGTAACAAGTATTGCGGTTATCAACTCTAAAAATTTAAAATCAAAAGTTAAATCAACAACAACTTACGTTACATTTGAAGATTTAACAAAAGAACAAATCGAACATTATATAGAAAACTTCAAACCGTTTGATAAAGCTGGAGCATATGGAATACAAGAACTTCCGAAGGGTTATGTAAAAAGTTTTGAGGGAAGTTTTGATAATGTTATCGGGTTACCTTCTGAAACATTACTGGAACTTTTGGCACTTGATTATTCATAAGACTAAACATTATTGACAAAATCTCAAAATACGGAATAATAGATGATGTATAGTAGTTAAATATAGGACAGGTTATGAACAAAAAGTTTGGTTTTTCAATTGCAGAAGTATTGATTACACTAGGTATTATTGGGGTTGTTGCGGCAATGTCAATTCCTGTACTCATATCAAACACTAATGGTGCAAAGTTCAGAAGCCAGTACAAAAAAACTGTATCTACTTTAAACCAATCTGCATTATTGTCAAAAGCAAATTTTGGTTATGACTTTGCGGCAACAGAATCAGTTTGTCCTAGTTCAGTTACAGATGCCGCAAAACAACACCCTGAAGATGCAATGACATTCTGTTCTATACTTAACGGAACACTTTCTGGTAAAACATATTACGGCAAAATTACAAACATCAAACGTCAAGGTCGTAACGGAGAAGTGGAGTACAAATTAGAAACAAGAGATACAATTCCTGAAAATTACACAGATTATCTTGCTTACGCTCTTAACGACGGTGTAATCGTGGCATTTCACCCACAGGCAAAAGAATGCGAATTACCTATGGGCAGACGTCCTGTTCAGGCAGTATTTTCTGGTGAAGTTGATGGAGCAAACTTATCACATTGCGTAGGACTTATTGACGTTAACGGCGTAAACCTACCTAACAGAGAAGTTACATGTTCCCGTGGCGTAAACTCTATCGATGCAGGTTCAAATTGCATTGTTGAAAACAACGCAAACGCATTACTTGATGTTTATCCAATCGTGTTTAACGGGGCTTCTGTTGAACCAGCATCAGGTGCGGCAAGATACGTACTTGATACAGAAAAATTCTAAACCATACCCTCTTTTACTGCTTTAACCGCAGCTTGAACACGGTCATTAACACACATTTTTTGCAAAATAGAACAAACGTGTGCTTTTGCCGTATGAACGCTTACAATTAATTCTTTTGCAATTTCTGTATTACTTTTACCTGCAACCAAATGTTTTAGAACTTCAAATTCTCTTTCTGTTAACGGCACTCTACCATCAGGACCTGATTTGTCTGGTAGAATTCCAATATTTTCAATTTTTGGTAATGCGTTTAATGTCATTTGTGCAACCATAGGGTCAATCCAACAAACACCA
>JAZSDA010000009.1:0-4720 GCA_045530955.1 Candidatus Gastranaerophilaceae bacterium | reverse complement strand
ACCAGCATCCATCAAGGAATTACCTGAAACCCGTGCCAAAAATGTGGTTTCCTTGTGACGGATAATTTCTTTATTTAGGTCAATGCTTTCAGTCATATAATCTTGGGCAGGACTTGGGAAACCTGCCTTGATACCACCATCAACAAACGGTAATTCCATTATTGTAGATGGGTCTGCCGAATAGATATGTAGTTTTACTTCATCTTTCATAATTTCATCAATTACATATTCATTCTAAACTCTTTCGGTAGATATACATTAGGATAATCAGCAATATCCTTGAACAATGGTGCAATCTCTTGTGGTGTATGACCTGATTTCTTAGAGCAAGCAATATCCGTTATCAGGAATGACAAATCAGGATTATCATTAACGAAATCAATAAAACGCTTTATGCCATCCTGAATATCAGGCAAAGTTACACCTACGGTTGGAATGGCATAAGAATTACCTGATATACCTTCCAATGGTAACTTTGAGCCAAAATATCTATTGGCGATATATCCTGTAGATTCATTGTTCCGTAATGGATAACCTGTTTTGGTATGACTTACTATTTCCGTTCCGCTACCATAAACAAGTATATGTTCATCCTTGACCCATCTATCCAATTGGGAAGGTGTATTCTTGTTCTGCAAATCCAATCCGTCAAACTCATTTACAATATCAATAATGTCCTGTGGCAAATATACTGCAATCTCTTCAATGATATTATCAGGAACTCCATAATAAGCTGCTGCAATACCACCTGTCATACAGGCAATCGTGTCAACGTCACCACCATAAAACACTGCCAACCTGATTGCACTTTCATAATCAGTGGAATTAAGAAATGCAATGATTGCTACAGGACAAGTATTTTCTGCCCATTCACGTTCACGTCTCAACTTATTGACATTATCGTATTCATTTACCTGTTTCCAAATATCGTCATAACTGAGGTCAAGATTATAATTAAAGGTATCTTCAATGAACTTCTTTATACTATCTTTTGACATTTGCCGTTTAGCCATAAATACAGCTGACGCTATAGCTTGTGCTCCAATGATACCTTCTTTGGAGTTATGGGTTATAACAGCGGTTTCCTTTGCCAATTCCATTGCTTCTTCAATGGATTTTGCCCAATATCCAATAGGACTAACCCTCATTCCACAACCATTACCTTTACTATCATTGGTTGCATTTATATCCGTTTTTCTACGTTCTTTCCATTGCCTGAAAGAATATCCAAATCCAGCATTGGTATATTTACTTCCCCATTCCCAAATGGTATCAGCAAATGGTCTATTATGGAGTAAAGCATCAGCAATTGCAATAGTTAAAACTGTATCATCCGTAAAGGTACAACCGCTTCTGAACAACTTGAACTTCTTGGGTATCTTGGTCGCAAACTCATAAGTAGAACCAACAACATCACCAATGATTGAACCTATAATTCTATTCTTCATTTCAATATTCATACCATTCATAATTTCACCATTTTCTTTTGGTTCAATATCAAATACTAGTTCCCTTTTCTTCAACTTATATTTGAACTCATCCATTTGCATAAATGATTTAACCCTTTCCAAGAGTTTACCGTTCATATTCAGTTTGGATATGATTTCTTCTGCCGAATATTCAGGGTGTTTCTCCTGTAATTTTTTCACTCTATCATATTGGCTCTTGGCCGTATCTATCTTTTTCCAAACAGTCTTCAATCTTTCATCTTCAACAACCAAACCAATCTTTCCGTCTTGCACCTCAATATCGAAACTATCCATATTCAGGTATTGTTTCACGGTATTGATTGAATAACCCAATTTCTCGGCTATCTTGGCTACAGGTCTTTCGGAGTCAATGGTATAAACCAACTTAACCTTATTATATTTGATATACTGTTCGTCACGCTTTCGGTCAATACGTTTTTCCTGAATGTACTTCTTGATGGTTGCTTCAACTACATCATTTGCATCTGCATTTTCTGCTATGGATAATTCAGGGTCATAATCAATGACTATCTTTCTATCAGGTATTTTAATTTCACCTTCCACACCTTTCAGGTTGCCCAAATCCAACAATCCTTCAAATGCCTTGCTTCTTGGTGTACCTTTGTCAATACCACTTAAATTTACAGGGTCACAAGGGTTATAACCGTATGCCTTACCCACTTCCGAAAAGAAGATACATTCCTTTATTAAAAGGTCAATGGATGCCAATGGTGTATCATATTCCGTTTCGATGGTTACTATTTGAATGTTCTTAGGAAATAATTCTCTGCCCCCCATATTGGTTGTACCGTTATAAATCAGGTCATCAATGAACTGTTTTTCCCTTGGTGTAACCAACAGTACCAATGCCGTATCTTCAATATGATTGGAAAGGAATATAAATCTACCGTGTGTAAAATTACGGTAATCACATAGCTGAACACTTGCGTAACCGCTTTCCACCATCTTTGACTCAAAGTCATACGCAATAGGTTCACCCCAACCTGAATACAGCACCATATAGTTTCTGATTTCATTGAATGGTTTTACCTCATTGGTATGTATCTTCGTTTCATACTTGAAACAATGCTCTGGACGCAAATCCATTTTCAGGTTATCTATGATTTTATTGTCGGTAAAAGCCTTATACAACAAGCCGAACATAGCAAACGGTGACAATGTGCTGATAAAACCATCATAATCACTCCAATTGTACATAAACCAATGGTTTGACCATTTACGGATAATGTCAACAATCCTGTTATTCTTGCCACTGTAATACTTGGTAATGCAAGCGGTCATTCTTGGTGTATGCCTTACAGCTTTCTGTGCAACATATTCCACATCGCAACCGTTTCCGCTTTGTGATAGAACAAGCACTTTAACACCATTAAGAGTTTGATATGACAAGGAAGCGAACATCAAAGGTGTTACAGCCTTACCAACCCCTTTGTTTGCAGAATAAAGCATTGAAGCATATACAGCGGAACTGAAAGAACCACCACTTGCAGAACATATCAATGGTGTTTGGGGATTACAAAGCAGAAAGGTCTGCAATCCACTTGTATCTTGCTTATCCACCCATTCCAAGATTTCAGGAATGGACTGCATACATTCACTAAACTCAACTTTGTTTTTCTTTGCCATATTCGAAATCATTTAATGATATAACAATATGATTTATTTATATCAATTTTCGACATCAAATATAATGATTGTTGATGAACAAAAAAAGGACAATGAACCATTATTGTCATTATCCCCTTTCATTTATATCAAAAACTGATACCGCTACCCACATCATCCAAGTTCTCCCATTTCAATGGAACTTCTGAAATGTCGATGGTGAAATCATTGTTCTTATTTAAGTAACCCCACTCACCATCCTTTTTTACTCTAATACCCCAATCATCAATCGGTGGTGCAATCTCATCATAGATGGTCGGCAACAGCTTGGTTTCATTAGACCATAAGCCATATTTGTTGCCTCTTCTCAACAACAGGTAATTGTCCTGATAATCCCATTCAAGCTCTCCAATCTTTTGTTTCTTCTCATATTCAACAAAGGTGATTTCATCATATTCACAAGGAATATAGATATGCCAATCCCATACACCATACTTGCCGTTCTTGCACAATAAAAGGTCATCATTTGGAAGCCATTGGAATGAACTATACTCAACGTCCAACCTTGTGACCACTTTATCGTGTTCCACATCAATCATACCATATTTACCATCCTTTACCACCTTATACAGATAGCTACTTGTGGTAAATGCCCTCAATTGTTCAATGGTATCATATATCGGTGGAATGACAATCTTACCGTCACTCATTTTAAGCCCTTTCCTGCCGTTTTCTTCAATCAGGATAGGTACTCTATCATCAAACAAGAAATCTCTTGTAGAACTTGGCGACAACTTGGTCATAACAAATCCATTTATATAGTCATTGACGCTTCACCTACAAACTTCAAACCATCATTCGTGTAATCAAAAAGATGCACGGTTGAATATACATCATATCCATCCGTCAGGTTCAAATAGAACTCCCATTTGGTAATTTCATCAACCAAATCCAACGGATTCTTGTCCTTGTCAATGTATTCATCCTTAATCAAAGTATTGACAAACTCCTTTTTAAACTCCTTATGAGTAAAATCACCGTATTCTATTACATTATAATCTTTGGTATATAGAATGACTGATATTAGTGTATTCTTTATCAAAACTCTTGGTCTGATACATTTCACATCTTCTTTGAAATTGTAGTTCAGGACATAATCCAAGAACTCAGCAAATTTAATCTTATCCATAGTATTATAAATGTAAATAAGCCTTATTCATATCTTCTGTAAACTCATTGTTGGTATCAACATATCCCCAAACACCATTTTTCATTACCTTTATCCAACCCATCACGGTAGGAATGAAGATACGTTCATATTCGGTTGGCAATACATATCCATATTTGAACAATCCACATTTACCATTCTTTTTCAGGATTACATAACCGCCATCGGTTTCCTGAATATCATCATAGATTGGTTCAACCTTTACCTTTGCAAAATCACCGCCATACAGTTCAATGAGACCATATTTACCGTTCACTGTTATCTTGACCAAATCACCGAAATCACTCAATGATTCAATCTGGTCATAAATGCAAGGGCATACCAATGTTCCTTTTCCATCGGATTGGATGATACCGTATTTGCCGTTATCCATTACAATATAGTTGAGATTTGCATT
>JAZSDA010000026.1:0-5895 GCA_045530955.1 Candidatus Gastranaerophilaceae bacterium | reverse complement strand
GAATATACTTATCCATCAGAAAACTAATATATCCTCATACATATATTATAATACTATTTAATTAATAATTCAAGTGTTTTGGATATATTTTTATTAATAAAATTGCTCATGCTTGAAAACACTTTATCCTTGTGATACTCTTAACTTGCAAAATATAAAGAAAGAAGGCGAAAATATGTCAGAAGTTAGAGTAAGAATTGCACCATCTCCAAGTGGCAACCTTCACGTTGGTACTGCGAGAACTGCTTTATTCAATTATTTATTTGCTAAAAAAAATAACGGTAAATTCGTTTTAAGAATTGAAGATACCGATGCTGAAAGAACATCTCAAGAATATGTTGATAACATCTTCGATTCACTTAAAGCATTAGGTTTAAATTGGGATGAAGGTCCAGATGTTGGTGGGGATTACGGTCCTTACACTCAATCTGAAAGATTTGATATTTATCCTAAATATATTCAAGAATTATTAGACAAAGGTTTTGCATACGAATGCTTCTGCACTCCAGAAGAACTAGAAGCTGAAAAAGAAGAAGCTACTGCTGCTAAAAAAGCGTACGTTTATTCTAAAAAATGTGAAAACCTAACTGAAGAAGAAAAAGCTAAATTAAGAGCTGAAGGTAGAAAACCTGCAATCAGATTTAACATTGCAAAAGCTCAAAAAGCTTTCCACGATTCTTCAATTTTGAAATTTGAAGACCTTGTAAAAGGTGAATTACAAATGGATACAAACCTAATCGGTGATTTTGTAATTATGAAATCTAACGGTGCTCCAACTTACAACTACGCAGTTGTAATCGATGATGCATTAATGAAAATTACTCACGTTATCCGTGGTGAAGACCATATTTCAAATACTTACAAACAAATCCTTATCTTTGAAGCTCTAGGCTTTGAAGTTCCAAGATTTGGCCACTTAGGTATGATTTTGGCTCCTGACAGAAGTAAACTTTCAAAACGCCACGGTGCTACTGCGGTTTCTGATTTCGTTGAACAAGGTTACTTAACTGAAGCTTTAGTAAACTTTGTAGCTCTATTAGGTTGGGCTCCATCTGACGGCGAAGAAGTTAAACCTGTTGACGCTATCGCTGCAGACTTCAGAATCGGAGAAATTTCATCTTCTAACTCAATCTTTGAATACGACAAACTTAGATGGATGAACAGCCACTATATCAAAATGTTACCTATGGATACATTAAAAGAAATGTTAAAACCATACTTAACTCAATACGATTTGACAGAATTATCAGATGAACAATTTACAAAAATGGTTGAAATTACAAGAGAACCATTAACATTGTTATCAGATATCACTGAAGCTGTTCCATATTTCTTCGGTCAAGATGTAGCAATCGACCCTGAAGTTCAAGCTGAAGTTTTAGACCTTGAAGAATCTCAAAAAGTATTGAACGATTTCGTTGAAAAAGCTCAAACTTGGGATTGGACAGAAGAAAATCTTCACAACAAACTTGAAGAGTTCCGTGGAGTATGGAAAGAACAAGGTATTAAACCAAAAGCTACTATGTGGGCTATCAGAGCAGCTATTTCAGGTAGAACACGTGGTGCTGATATGATCGGCTTATTAGAAGTTCTAGGCAAAGAAAGAACAATCTACAGAGCTCAAAAAAGTTGCAAAGTAGCAAAATAAGTACACTATAGACATTAAAAAGACCTCTCATTTGAGGGGTCTTTTTATTTTGTAAACAATTGTAAATTTATTCCTCAAAATCCTAAAGTTTTTATCTAACTATGCCGAAATACAAAATAACAAGTTACGAAACAACAAACGAAAGAGGTCTAGATATGGAATTTAAGTTTGAAGACACAACATTAATTGAGCACGAAACAAATGCTTTTAACGAAATTAATTCTTACCTAATTTTGTCAACTAATGAAGCAGTTAAAAGAGCAGAAATGGAGAACGTAATTCAAATTATTGACGAAACTGGTATTGAAGTTAATTACACATCAGACAAATTTGTCGAAATTTTTGATCAGGAGGGCTTAACAGGCTTTATTATTTAAAAACTAAATAGCTTTAAGTATGAAAAGACGAGGTTTTATCCTCGTCTTTTTTTGTGCTAATATTTACCTATGGCAGATTTTAAACACTATACAGTTATGAAATATGAAGCCGTTGATGCACTTGAATGTAAAGACGGACTTATTTACGTGGATTGCACATTAGGTGGTGGCGGACACAGTGAACTTATTCTGAAAAGAATTTCACCAAACGGAAGACTTATTTCATTTGATATCGACCAAGATGCAATCGATGCTGCCTCTGAAAGATTAAAAGATTATAAAAATCTAACTATCGTTAAAAGTTCTTACACTAACATAAAACAAGTACTGAAAGAACTTGGAATTGAAAAAATTACAGGCGGAATTTTATTTGATTTAGGTGCATCTTACCATCAATTAACAAAACAAGAACGCGGTTTTTCATTTTCTAAAGAAGCACCTTTAGATATGAGATTTAATATGGATTCTGATTTTTCAGCTTATGATGTTGTAAATGATTATAGCGAAAACGATTTGGTAAAAATTTTCTCAGAATATGGTGAAGAAAGATTTTCAAAAAGAATTGCAAAAGCTATCGTTGAAAAAAGAAAACAAAAACCAATTCAAACAACAACAGAATTAGCAGATATAATTGTCAACTCTACACCAAAGATAAAATCATCTATACACCCTGCTACAAGAGTATTTCAGGCAATTAGAATTGAAGTTAATTCTGAGTTACAAAATGTTAAAAACACATTGAACGATGTATTGGAATTGTTAGACTTTGGTGCTATAATTAGTGTAATAAGTTTTCATTCTCTTGAAGACAGAGTTGTCAAACAGGTTTTTAAATACCACTCTACAAAATGCCACTGTGACAGAACGCAAATGATTTGTAATTGCCCACCTCCGGCTTTAGAGTTAGTTAATAAAAAACCAATAATGGCATCAGAAGAAGAGCTGAATGAAAACCCACCTTCAAGAAGTGCAAAGCTTAGAATTGCTAAGTACATCAAGAAGTAATTTGAGTAGTAGAGTTAGTTTATTGGCAGGTAGTTTAGGGAATGAATTTAAATTCATCAAGAGTAAGAATAGAAGAGCAAGAACTACTTTATAGACAAAGCAGTTACGCTTCATCCCCAATAAAAGAAACCAGTTCTGTTATTGAAGGTTCTTTCTATCAAGAAAAACCTATGACAGTAAGAGAAGTTCTTACTCGCAGAATTAACAAATCTCTTTGTTTCTGTCTGATTGTTGCCATTATGGTTACATTTGTAAGTTACTATATTGCAATGAACTACGAAGCTAAATTAAACAGCTTGGATAACGAAATCGTTAGACTAAATACTGAAAACCAAGATTTACAATCAGAACTTGACCGCTACAAATCTTTCAACAACGTTGATAATAAAATTGGCGAATTTAATTTGCTTCAAAAAGCGGATAAAGTTATAGAAGTTACAGCTCTAAACGCATCTTCAAAAGAAGTTGAGGATACTGCACGCACAGCATCTAATAATTTTGATTGGGCTATCGGATACTAATTTTTGAGCTGATATTTGAGATCCCTAACTATGTTAGGTAATTTTTCGTGTGATTATTAAGAATTGTTCTCATACTTTAGTATGAATTTTATAAAATAATTAAAGTTTTAAAAATTTATGCCGACATACAGATAGAAGGCATGTTTTTTAAAAGGAAAAATTATGGATAAAGAAGAGAAAAAACAAGTAGGTGTCTCACTTTTCGGTCAGTCAGAATTTTTAGTGGGTGATGACCCATTAGAAGAAATGTTTGCCCTAAACTTAGGTGATTTTATTTCTGAAACTCTAATTTCAGAAGATTTAGCTAAGAAAATCAGTGTTAGTGCAAATAAAAAAGAACGTCTTCAAAATCAATTGAAAGAATTGACAGACATCTATTCTTCTAAAAACACATTGTGCGTATTGAACTTCACATCAGGTGAAGAACAAGCTATATACACATCTATAGCAAAATCAATTGTGCAGATGTTAGAAGTTGAAGAATGTAAAATTCATCTTATTAAAGATAACAAAATTGTTCCTGTCGGACTTTCTTCAGATAGCGAAACAATCAATGATGTTACAATAAAAGAATTATTGCACCAAGAAGTTATTGAAAAAGATAATTTCACATATATTCCAATGCGTAGTTCTACAATGCCTGTTGGTATGATTGAAGTAAAAAGTGAAGAAAAACTGGAAGAAGATTTTTCTGACTTAGTTATGAATATTGCAAACCTTTTAGGTACAACAATAACACTACAAAACGAAGTTGAACACACAAACAAGTTAATCGAAACTCCTGAAACTTCAGAAATCGAATTAAAACAAGCAAGAGCAGAACTAACCGCTCTGATTGGTGATTTGTGTGATTACCAACAGAACTTTGTAGAAGCATTAGCTAATGCAGTTGACAGAAAAGGTCAATACACAGTTTCTCACTCAAGAAATACTGCAAAACTTGCAAGAAGTATTTGTAAACAATTAGGCTTGAATGAAAAAACAACTGATTTGATTTACTATGCAGGTTTGCTACAAAACATTGGTAAAATCACTCTTCCTGAAAAGATTTTCGCAACAAACGGAAAACTTTCACCAGAAGAATTACAAAAAATCAAAAACCACACTAACGTTGGTGTAAACTTACTTATGAACATTAACTTCTTATCAGAAGTTGTTCCATATATTACATATCAAACAGAAAGAATTGATGGCTCAGGTGGACCTGAAGGCTTAAAAGGTCAATCTATTCCATTCGGTTCAAGAATTATCGCAGTTGCTGATGCTTTCTGTGCAATGACTTCAGACAGACCATACAGAAAAGCTATGGAAAATGAAAAAGCGCTTGAAATTCTAGCTTCCGAAGTTGATATCAAATGGGACAAAGATGTAGTAAATGCACTTAACCAAGTTGTAAGATAACACATTAAATTCCATATATAAAGATCAGGCTGAGCGTTAGCTCAGCCTGTTTAGATTTTATAGCAATTTAACTATTTAGTTTCAATAAACTCAACATTTGGTGAATATTCTTTTTGTCCATTTTGCAAGTTCAATTTGTTGACAATACTTGCACGTTTCTTACGGAACAACATATCAACAAACGCTTCTATACGTGTAACAAAACCTGCTTCACCAGTTTGTTCGTCAATAGTTAAATTTAACAAAGGTTTATTAAACTGTTTAGCACGACGTGTAATTCTTTCAACCATCAAAGAATCAGGACCACAACCAAAAGCTGTGATTGTAATTACACCATCAACTTTTGAATCTTTTAGATAATGACCAGCCGTACCAGTCATTTCATCTTCATTTGCCCAGTATTTTTCGTTACCTAAACTTGCTATACCTTCGTCTAATTGTTCATCAGATAACTGTAATGATGTATAAACCTGAACATCCATTTTTTCAAGTTTGTCAATAACTTTCATACAAACACGCTCATCATAGATATTATAACCGTGTCCAACTAAAGCAATTGAAATTGGATATTCTTTTGATTTATTACCGATAACAACTTTGCCTTGAAGAGCATAGCTTAATGCTTTTGAATATGGCATACCTGATTTTGACATAACGTGGAAATTGTTATAACATCTCCAACCAGCTTTTGATGCTTTTTTAATAGCATTCATATCAGTAATACCATAAGGTTTTACACATTCTGCCAAAAATTCATACAAACCTTGATTTTTTTCAGATTTATCAAGTGTTGCTTCAATCATTGTAAATGGTTGTTTGATTACATTTCTAACTAAATCAGGCAACCCTCTGATTTTTGAACAGTTATAAATTTTATGATCAATAGATTGAAGTGACGGTACAAATATTTTGTCTACACCTTTATTTAAAAGGTTTAAAATAT
>JAZSDA010000052.1:0-16345 GCA_045530955.1 Candidatus Gastranaerophilaceae bacterium | reverse complement strand
TGCTTGGGAATATTCCTTTAACAAGAATGGATTTGCTTTCCAAAAACGTTCAAACATTGTTGCACCTTTTACGGTCTTTCCATTCTCTTTTTCTTCTTCTGTGAAATATCTCATTTCTTCAGATAAGTGTACTTTATCTGCCGCTACTGTCATTATTGGACTTAAATATTTCACAATAAATGATGCTTCTGGATCGTCTTTTTTGAAGCGTTTTATTACTTTCTTTTCTATTGCTTGTGCATCACCTTTTGCATCGATGATGTCGTCTGTTAATTGTTTCTTTTGGTAATCTTTTAATTTATACTTCCTTGGTTTTTGGGTATGGTCAACTTCTGTTGTTCTTGTTCCATGGGAACCTGAAGTTTTTGTTCCACTACCTGTTCCACCGTTTACACCTGCTCTTGGAATATATACATATGGAAAATCTTCTCTTGTTGCAATAAATGATTTCCAGAACGGTTTTTCTGGGAATCTTATACCAAATGCACTATAATCTTGTGGGGTAATATCGTAACTTTTGAAATATACACTCACATCTTTATTAAAATCTTTATTGATTTCTTTTAATGTTTTTCCTTCGATGTATATCTTTTTAATTATATACATACCTAAGTCGTTTTTACCATTTTTAAATAGTGTTTTATCAGCGTAACTTGGGTCTTCTTTTAACAAGTTTATCATTCCCAACAAGCCTTCTCTTGATTTGCGTTTTGGTTTTGAACTCAAATTGGCAAACAATGGTTCATTTGGAAACATTTTCTTCACTTCATCCAAATCTTTTGCGTCTTTAATTTTGCCAAACACTTCTTTCATTGCCTGTGCTGGTGGAATTGTACGTTGGAATGCTGGATCGCCTGTTTCATAAATATATTCGTGCAAGCTACGGGGCATATTTTGTTCGTTGAAATCTTGCTCATAGAAGTTTTGCGGAGTTCTGAATAATCTTGCTCCAAAATTTATATTATAATCTCTGTATGCATACAACCCTGGAATGCCTGTTGTTTCTTGCATAGGACTTGTTTGCATTGAGTTTTGTTTATCTTGTTTTTTTGCAATATTTTTTACTGGGGCTAAATAAGAGAGAGGTAATATTTTCATTTCATTTTCCTAAGTTTCATAAAACACTGTTCAATTTAAAATCCGTGAATAATATTTTTTGCCTATGATTTAATATTTGTTTACACTTTCCCGATATTGAGAATTATGATAAAATTAAGGAAATAAGACATGGGAGAAGAAAAAGATGAGTGATATTATAACAATCGGCAGTGCAACGATGGACGTATTTGTTGAATGTGAAGATGCAAATATTGTTTCTGTTAGAACAATTAACAAAAAAGCTGAATTTATGAGCTATCCTTATGGTTCAAAAATCGAAATTTCTGACTTTGCCACACAAGTTGGCGGAGGTTGTGTTAACACTGCAACTAACTTTGCAAATTTAGGTTATAAAACTGGAGCAATCTTTAAAGTTGGTGATGATATCTATTCACGTGGAATTTTTAAATTCTTTGAAGATAAAAATGTTGACCTATCTTCAGTTGTCCAAGATAAAGAAGATTCAACAGGATTTTCAATAATTTTAACAAGTTTTGAGGGTGATAGAACAGTTTTAGCACATCGTGGTGCAAACGCTCACCTTAAAGAATCTGAAATCAACTTTGAAGCAATTAAAAACGCTAAATTCTTATACATTGCACCTCTTAATGGTGATAGCAACAAAGTTTTGGATGATATCGTGAACTTCGCAAAAGATAACGGCACTTATGTTTGCTTTAACGCAGGTTCAACCGGTATTAAAAAAGGTTTCAACTTCCTTAAAGGTATTTTAGAATCAGCACAAATAGTTGTTATGAATAAAGAAGAAGCATCAATGGCAACAGGTATTCAATTAAGACCTGACACTAGAGATGAAAAGTTTTCAGAACAATTAATTCACCCTGACTTAAAAACAATGTTTAACAAATTAAAAGTTTCAGATTATCAGGTTATTGTAATAACAGATGGCGGGGCAGGGGCTTATGCATACAATGGCAAACAGTATTTCTACTGTCCTTGTTTTGACGGGCCTGTAACTTCAACTCTTGGTGCAGGTGATGCGTTTGCTTCAACTTTCTGTGCCGCTTTACATAAATTTGATAAAGATATTGCAAAAGCACTTGTTGCGGCTTCCATAAACTCTGCAGGTGTTGTTTCAGAATTCGGAGCAACAGCAGGACTTTTAACTTTTGAACAAATCTTGGAAAGAATGGAGCAAAACCCTGATTTCACTTGCAAAACTGAATCTGTTTAAATCAAAAATGAACAACTTCATTTCATGCTTCGTTTATTAGATGTGATTCAAAACAAAGGAGTGCGATTATGACAGATGAAATTAAAAATGAAGTTAAATGCAATTGCAAAGAGAAAGCTATTGAAAAATTAAAAGAATTTTTATTTATAGCTGGAGCCGTATTTGTAGGTGGAACATTATCAATTTTAGTAGCTGCAAATTTACTAAAACCTAAATGCCCGATGGGACCAATGGGACCAAGACCTGGCATCCATAGACAACTTCCTCCACCAATGATGCACAGAGATTTTAACAGAGGAATGATTAAAAAAGACAGAGGCGGTTGCCCTTGCCAAAGGTTTAAAAAACACCACAGAGGCGAATTTAAAGGCAAAAGAGGGGAATTCAGAGGACATAGAGGACCTCATCACTGGGGAAAAAGACCACCTGTTCAACCTCAAGAAAAAGCAAAAGAAACAAAATAAACTTTATAAACCCGATTAGTTCATTATCAGCTAATCGGGTTTTCGACATTTTGGTAATAAAAGCGGTTAACAAATGTATCAATATATTTAAATACTAACTTTTTTCACGCTTTTTTGGTAAAATATTTATTATTGAAGAAGATTAGTGAGTAAAAAGATTAGGCGGATATGAAAGAGCGTTTATTATTATTTGTAATTGTTTTAGGTTTGACTGTATTGGTCTATATTTTCCAAAGTTACACAGTTTGGGGATTAGGAATACTTATTTCTTTGATGACTTTGTACGCTATTTTTACAAATATTGCATACAAAATCAAAAAAAGACAACAACTTAAAACACCTCCTGTTAAAAATGAAGATTACAAACCATTTGTCAGCATTATGATTCCCGCTCATAACGAAGAATCAGTTATTGCAAACACAGTAAAAACAGTATTAAATCTTGATTATCCGAACTTTGAAATCATCGCAATTGACGATAGAAGTACAGATAATACAGCTTCTGTTTTAAAAGATTTAGAACAAAAATATCCAAATAAAGTTATTGCATTTATCAGACCAAAAGATGCTTTCCCTGGTAAATCAGCAGTATTGAACGATGCTTTAGAATTTGCTAAAGGTGAAGCTATTCTTGTTTTTGATGCCGATGCAACAATGGATCCTGACTTTTTAACAAACCTTGTTTATGAACTGGAGCCAAAAGATGTTGGTGCAGTTCAAGCAAGAAAAATCGTTAGAAACAAAGACGTAAACCTACTTACAAAATGTCAAAATAACGAAATGACAATGGACACTCACTTCCAAGTTGGTAGGGACTCTGTAAAAGGTGCCGTTGAACTTCGTGGAAACGGTGAACTTATCAAAAGAGAAGCTCTGGAAGACATTGGCGGCTGGAATAATTATACAATTACTGATGATTTGGATATGTCAACCCGCTTACACATCAAAGGTTGGGACGTAAGATTCTGTGCAAACACTGCGGTTTACGAAGAGGGCATTATGTATTTAGTTCCTCTATATAAACAACGCAGACGTTGGATTGAAGGTTCTATAAGAAGATATCTTGAAGCATTTTGGGATATTCTGACATCTAAGAAAATGTCTATGCGTGCAAGACTTGATATGATTGCATACATTTCTGAATTTATTATGCCTGCGTGGTTTATTATCGAAATTGCAATCAGGGTATTCAAAATTTTAATTAAAGATGCTTCTCCGCACATCTTGATGACATCAATGATTATGGCGTGTATTATCGGACTTGGTTTTGTAATGGCTTGCAGATACAGTTTAAGACGTTACGACAATGTTCCAAGAACAGATGCTCTAATTCAAGCAATTTATACAGCAGTTTATCTTTTAGTAATTTGGATGCCGTTGGTATTATTCATCGGAACAAAAATCTTATTTATGAAAAAAGATATGAACTGGGGTAAAACAGCTCACGGACTTGTTCAACACGAACACGCAATCATTAGAGCTAAAGAAAAAATCAGAAAAGCTAAAGAGGAACTAAGAAAATTATTATCAAAATAGGAGAAATATAAATGACAACATTAACAATTGAAGACGTTAAAAATAAAATCAGAGCAGTTGAAAACTTCCCAAAAGAAGGTATCATCTTCAGAGATATTACAACAGGTTTAAAAGATGCTGAAGCAATGAAAGCGATGGTTGATTACCTTTGCGACCAATTTAAAGACGTAAAAATCGATTATATTGCAGGTATCGAAAGCCGTGGTTTCATTTTCGGTATGCCAATGGCTTACAAATTAAACTGTGGTTTTATTCCAGTTAGAAAACCTAACAAATTGCCTGCTGAAACAATTAAAGAATCATATGATTTGGAATACGGTTCAGATACAATCGAAATTCACGCTGATGCTATCGAAAAAGGTGCTAACGTTTTGGTAGTTGACGATTTGTTAGCAACAGGCGGAACTGCAAAAGCAGCTTGCAACCTTATTAGAAAAGCTGGCGGAAACTTAGTTGGAGCAGCATTCTTAATCGAATTATGCGGTTTGGGTGGAGCAGAAAAACTTGCGGATTGCCCAAAAGTAGTTTCTATGCTAAAATACTAACAAAATAGCAATTAGGAGATAATATTATGAAAAAATTAGCAATCGTTTTAGCTTTAATGTTAGTTCAAACTCAAGTATTAGCAGCAGAAGCAACAAATAATGCAAACGTTGAAAAGAAACCTGCACAACAAGTTCAAGCAACTCAACAACAAGCTAAACAAACAAAAACACCATCTCAAGTTCAAAAAGATGAAGAATACTTACTTAAGTATAATATCAGAGATTTAGAAGCTGCACCTTGGTTGCACGGCGGAAAAAGATCTTACAACTAATATTAAAAAAGACCTAACATTTAGTGTTAGGTCTTTTTATTTGAAAAATTTTCGTTTATTTCAAACGGAATACACCGTTTACTGTTGAATAAACTTTAATAATACCAGCTTCAATTGGTGAAGATGAACCCATTGCAGAATCTTCAGCCACAGCAGATTTTGCCATCATTAAAGAGTTTCTGGCATAATTTACTGCTTGATATTGGTTTAGCGAACAAGATGTTCCGATTGATTTTATACCGTCAACAGATGTTCCAGCGGCTGTTGCAACAACATTTGCTCTATTTACAACTTCTGTTGTTGCCATTGTTAAAAGTTCATCACAATATTTATCTTTTGAAGATAAGCTAAAATTCAAACTATCAACGTTTGTTGCCCCAAGAGTCAATGATTTATCAATCATTTGAGCAATTTTATCAATATTTTTTGTATGAACAATTATATTGTTTGAAACCTCATATTTATCAAACACTTGTTTTCTATCTTGATAAATATAAACAGGACGTGCTGAATAATTTGAAGTTTTAATATAATCATTATTTTCAGGATTTATAGCACCTTTTAGGTAATTATAAATCTTATCTGAAATTTCTTTATTTTGCTTTGAAGCATTTTGCATTGACGCTTTGTCTGTAGTTTTTACTGCAATAGAAATTTGAACAGTATCTGGTGAAACTTCTTTTTCCGCAGTATAAGAAACAGATACAACACCTTGTTTTAGACATTCATCGGCCTTATTCTCAGCACCTGCCGGCAAATTAGCAAAAGGCACAACAAGTAATGCCGCACTAAACATTGATGCGATAACAAACTTTTTCATATAAACCTCCTTGTTATTTTACATTAGAAACTGAATCTTCTTCAGTTGTTTCAACATTTTGAGTTTCATTCACTGAAATTGGCGAAGACATATAAGAATTCTCTTTTTCCTCTTTAACAGATTTGATACTTGTTTCTTTTTTACTCATCTCAAACCTATCAAATTTCGCCATTTTTTTATTCATCATCTTAAACTGTGATGAAATTTTTGCACTTTTAATAATTGCATCCAATTCTTCATCACTAATTTCAGGAGTATTTTTAAAAGATACAGCAAGACCCTTTTTAGACACTATACAATATGAAATTGCAACAATTCCCCACAACAAAACACCTTGCAACAAGTCTAAAGTTGGGAACATAAATGATGATACTAAATATTTATTCCACAAATTCATAGCAATTTGTCCAGGGAATAATACAAAACCAGCAAATAAGCAAACGCCCATAAATGCCGCAGTTATTAAGCCTTTTATACCATCAATTTGAATTATTTTCATACTATTTATATCCTTATTACTCTCTTATCATTCCAAGAAAATCGTCTTCTGTCAATATTATAACACCTAAACTTAACGCTTTGTCTAATTTTGATCCCGCATTTTCGCCAGCCAAAACATATGAAGTCTTTTTAGATACAGAAGATGAAGTTTTTCCTCCGTGAGATTTGATTATCTCACTAGCTTCATCACGGGTCATATTCTGTAATGTCCCTGTCAAAACAAAAGTCATCCCCGCAAGTTTGTCAGATTTTGCCTTCGCTTTTGCCTGAGGATTTATACCTAATTCTTTTAATTCATCAATAAGTTTTAGATTATTTTCATCTCTAAAGAAATCATAAATTGTCTTAGCAATGATTTCACCAACGCCCTCAACATTAGATAATTGTTCTAAAGTTGCGTCTTTTAACAAATCTAATGATGGAAATTCTCCTGCTAAAATATCGGCAGTTTCTTTACCTACGTGGCGAATACCTAAAGCAGTAATCAAGCGATTTAGAGGTCTATTTTTGCTTTCTTGAATTGAAGTATAAATATTAAATGCTGACTTTTCCTTTACCAAATCAAGTTGCATAAAATCTTGCATAGTTAACTTATACAAATCAGCAAAATTAGAGATAAACTTTTTCTCATAAAGCTGCTGAATTAAAGCTGGACCAACCTTATCGATATCCATAGCTTCTTTACTTGCCCAATATTCAATCTTGGCACACATTATCTGAGGACAAAGCGAATTTGCACAATACAAACCAACTTCACCTTCACGTTCAACCAACGCTGAACCACATGCAGGGCAAACAGTTGGAGCTTGATAAACAGGCAAACTATCGTGAATATCTGAATCCATAACCTTAATTACTTTTGGAATAATTTCAGCGGCCTTTTTGATTAAAACAGTATCCCCAATACGAATATCAAGACGCTTAATCTCATCAAAATTATGTAAACTTGCTCTTGCAACAGTACTACCTGCCAAAAGTACAGGCTCTAGCACCGCAACAGGAGTAATTACACCAGTTTTACCTGCATTAAGCTCAATATCTAAAAGTTTTGTTGAAACTTCTTCTGGTGGAAATTTAAAAGCAGTTGCCCATTTTGGAGCTCTTGCAGTAAAACCTAAATCCTTTTGGATAGCAATATTATTAACCTTAATTACAACGCCATCTGTTGCATAATCAAGTTCAAAACGCTTAGTTTCCCACTCATTACAAAAATCAATTGCCCCCTGAATATCTTTGACTAAACGAATATTAGGGTTAATCTTGAAACCTAATTCTTTTAATTTCATCATCCCGTCATAATGAGTTTTAATTTCCTTATCTTGAGCATCTTCAAAAATGCCGGTATAAGTAAACATTGATAAATCACGCTTTGCTGTAATTGAACTATCTAATTGTCTTAAAGAACCACTAGCTGCATTTCTTGGATTAGCAAAAACCTTTTCACCATTTGCCAAAGCATCTTCATTTAACTTCTCAAACGAAGATTTTGGCATATAAATTTCGCCACGAACTTCTAAAGTTTTATCTTCAAAAAGTTTTAACGGAATTGCTTTGATAGTTTTAAGGTTTTGTGTAATATTTTCCCCTGTAATCCCGTCACCACGGGTAACTCCAAGGACAAACTTACCTTGTTCATAAGTTAAAGCAATAGCCAAACCATCGATTTTCAATTCACAAACAAGCTCTAATTCTTGTTCATACTCTTTGCAAACTCTTTCGTACCAAGCACGAAGCTCTTCGGCATTATACGTATTATCCAAACTATAAAGACGATATTTATGCGTATGAGAAAAGAATTTTTCACTAACAGAACCAACACGCTGTGTTGGGGAATCCTCAGTTCTGAACATCGGAAACTTATCTTCAAGCTCTTTTAATTCCGCAAACATCTGGTCATACTCATAGTCAGATAAATATGGATTTTCTTCCACATAATATTTATGATTAGACTTATTTATCTCATCTTTTAGAAATTCAATACGCTCTTGAATTTGCATATCCCCTCACAATAATTATTTCTTATGACTCATTGCGAACAATAGTTCACGAATAACTTTAGTTGCAACTGCAGTAGAAGCACCTGTTGCATCATAATCTGGTGCTAGCTCAACAACATCAGCCCCAACGATATTAAAGTCTTTCAAATACTCAAACCAACCTGCTAGCTCTTGGAATGACATTCCGCCAACTTCAGGAGTTCCAGTACCAGGCATAATTGAAGTATCAAGACAATCAAGGTCAACTGTTACAAACACATTCTTGTCTTTTAAACAATCTAAATCAGAATATTTATAACAAAGAGTATTATTCTTTTTCATAAATTCCCATTCTTCTTTCATACCAGATCTAATACCAATTTGTTTGATATTTTCAGGCTTAACAAATTTTGAAATATGGCGAATAACTGCACTATGCGACATTTCTTCACCCATATATTCTTCTCTTAAGTCTGTATGAGCATCAAAATGAACAACTGCTAAATTATCATAAAATTTAGAAACAGCTTTAACCTCAGGCAAAGTAACCAAATGTTCTCCACCAATACCAAAAACTTTTTTACCATCACGATAAATATCTTCAACGTTTTGTTCAATTTGTTCTAGGGTTTTGTAAGTATTTCCTAATGGAAACGCTAAATCTCCAGCATCGTGGAAATTTACATCTTCTAATTCTCTATCAAAAGTTGGTGAATACTCTTCTAACCCCCAACTTGCAAGTCTGATTTGTTCTGGTGCAAATCTTGAACCAGGTCTATATGAAACTGTACCATCAAACGGTAAACCTAACATAACAATATCAGATGAATTATAATCAGGATTTTGAGCCATCCAAGTTCTGTCTAAAAAAGGTCCTCTCAACATCTTTAATTTCTCCTTAAAATATATCCCTATATGGAAATATTTTACTATAAAAAAGCTCTGAGAAAAAGAATTCGATACAAGAATTTACAACTACAAACACTTAAATATTTTTCAAATGTTGAATTTTTAGAGTTGGTTGTAAAGTAATTCCAATAGCATCAATTTGGTAGTTTTTAATTTTATTTTCTTGAATATAAGATAATACTCCAGTCTTAATATTATTATATTTACCCTTTGTTATTGCTTCCATTGGGGTTCCAAAAGCATCGGACTTACGTGTTTTAACTTCAACAAAAACGACCTTATTTTTAAATTTTGCAATAATATCAATCTCACAAAGTTTAGAAAAATGCTTGTTACGCTCAAGTATTTCATACCCATTTTTAATTAGGTATTCACAAGCTAAATCTTCCCCTTTATTTCCAAACTCACGATTATTCATTGTATTTTCCATTATATATATAATAACAAAAATCGGCTAATTTGTTTTATTTTTTACAAATTCAATGTGATATCCAATTGTATCCAACAAGTCGGCAGTTTCTTTTAACGAAATTGATTGACGTAACAACTTGCCAGACAAGGAATTTACAGAATATTTTCTACCTGTCTTTTCTGTCATTAACTGAGCCATCTGAGTCAATGTAATAGCTTCTTTCCCTAAGATATATTTAAGTTCATTTCTAACATCCATTTATCTATTATATAAAATTTGACATTTATTACACAGATATATATAATATTCATGATTTATAGAGATTTTTCTTTATTTTTTAAGAATTATATTTAGGAGGAAAAATGCAACACTTTAAACAAAAAGGTTTTACTTTAGCTGAAGTATTGATAACTTTGGGGATTATTGGCATCATTGCAGCAATTTCTATACCAACACTTATTTCAAAAATGCAAAAACAACAAGTTGAAACACGTATGCAGCATTTACACTCAACATTATTACAAGGATTTAAAATGCACCAAGCAAAAGACGAATGGTATGATTTTTTATCTATTCATGCAGATAACAAAGAACATTCAAAAAAAATATTTAAAGAGTTTTTTGCACCAATATTCACAGGGACAACTGAATACAATGGAAAAACACTTAAAGCCTATTCAAGAAACGGAGGGGCAACATATCAAGAAAATAATGTAGCATTTTTCACATTAAATAATGGTGTTGTATTAGGTTTAAGATCTCAGAGTAGTGGTAATATGCTAACTTTTTATATACACTTAGCCCCACAGAAAAAAAGACCAATAGTAGGTAAAGATTATTTTGTATTATCTTATAAAGACAAAGATGGAAATGGAAACTATGAATATAGTTCAAACAGTAGCAAAAGATACAACGAGAGTACAAGAACAGATTTTTTAAACGCTTGCGGATCAGAAATGAGATACCCATTATATTCTTCGGGTGCAGAGGATTTATGCACTGTAATACTTGTTAAAAACAACTTTAAATTTCCAAAAGATTATCCAATAAAATTCTAGATTAAATTATTGTTTTATGCCACTTCTTGCTAGCTTTGATGTGTCTAATAAAGGTTCTACATCTTCAATATTTACCCCTTTACTCCAACGTGCAGGACAAATATCAATACCACCACGACGGGTATATAGACAACAAACAAACAATTCATCATCTGCATTTAGAATATCTGACAAACGTTTAAAAATCATCTCACAGCATTCTTCATGGAAATGATATTCACTTCTGAATGACACTAAATATTTTACCAAACTTGCTTCATCAATTTTCTTTTCAGAATTGTAGTAGATAAACACATCCCCAAAATCAGGCTGATGTGTAACTCTGCAATTTGAACGCAAAGAATCAAACATCAAAAAAGTTTGCTCTTTAGCCGATCTCAAACCGGTTTGCAATACTTCAGGAGCCTCTTTATAAGCCTCAACCTGAAAATTTTCTACCTCAACAAGGCTCATTATATCAACATATTTGTCAAAAATTTGGACTTTTTCAGCAGAATTATCAAGAAATTGAACTTCTACAACTTCTCTTAGTAATTTTTGTAAATCTGATTTTATAAGCTCTGAACAAATCTCTAAACACTCTTGAATTGTTGAACCAAAATTTTGCATATTAAAAGAGTTCAAGTACAACTTCAACGACTTAGACTCAACAATATACATACTATTACAAGGGTATTTCAACTTCAAAACTCTAGTAACAGGAACACCGTTTTCTGTCATGCAAGAAAATTCATATGCGTGCCAAACATCCCACCCATCAAATGGCAGATTGGTTTCATCAATGTTGTACTGTTTTCTGTTTTCAACTCTTGGGACAGCAACAAGTAAATTTGGATCATAAACATTTGAACCTTCACTTCTTTTACCCAAGTGAGTTGATGCAATTCTATCAGTTTTATTTTTAAACAAATCTAAAATACTCATACACAAATAATAACATAAAAAATGAGATCCTTCGCTTCGCTCTTGATGACACTTTAAAATAATAGTCATTCTGAGGCTTTAGCCGAAGAATCTCATAAATATTATAGATTAGCCCTTACGCAATATCTTCGTATGCAGCAGGGTTATTCAATAAGTCGTAGTTGATTTCATTTTCATTATCAGCAATAGTTGCAGCAACAACGGCATCTGATGCGATATTTAATGTAGTTCTCAACATATCTGTTAATCTTTCAATAGTGAATAGGAATGCAAAACCAGCAACTAATTGTTCTGGGCTTAATCCCATACCATTTAAGATTAGAGCAATTGTAATCAAACCGCCGCCAGGAATACCTGCACAAGTACTTGATGCAACAATAGCTAACAATGCAATTTGTACAACTAGGAAGAAATCAAGTGGAACTTGATATGCTTGAGCCAAGAAAATTACAGCAACAGTTTGTAATAATGCAGTACCGTCAAAGTTTAATGTTGCACCTAAAGGCAATACGAAACTTGAAATTTTATGAGAAATACCTCTTTTTTCACAACATGCAATTGTCAATGGTAAAGTAGCAGAAGAACTTGCTGTACCAAAAGCAACCATCATAGCTTCAGCAATTGCAGAGAATAGCATTGGCGCTGAAACTTTAGAGAAGCATTTCAAGAATAGCGGATAAATCATAAACATTTGGATCATAAAACCTGCTAATAATACTAACAAGTATTTAGAAATAGCAGCAAAGATACCACCACCGAAACTTGAAACTGCACTAGCAGTAAGAGCAAACACACCAGGTGCAGCAAATACCATAATCCAGTCAGTTATTTTCATAGTAGCCGCAAACACAGATTCAAAGAATGAAACAATTGGTCTATTAACATCACCAACTTTAGCTAAAGCTAAAGCGAACAAAACAACGAATAAGATAATTGGAACCATATTTCCTGATGCAATAGCAGCAAATGGGTTATTCGGGAAGAAACTTAAGATAAGATTTAAAACATTACCTTGTTCTTGCATTGCAGCAGCAACAGATGTTTGAACTGATGCTACAATATTTTCAGAAATATAATGAGCTGCCCCAGTACCAGGTTTAATCAACAACGCCAAAGTCGCACCAATTGTAACAGCAATAGTTGTCAAAATACCGTAATACAAAATCATTTTTGAACCAAATTTACCAAGTTGTTTGTTATCTCCGATGCTTGTAATACCAATAATAATTGCTGAAACAACAAGTGGGATTACAACCATTTGAATTAATCTAATAAATACTTGTCCAATGAATGTTAAAACATTATCAGCCAAAGCATGTGGGTGTGCATGTAATAAAATACCAACAATAATACCCATAATAATACCAAAGAAAATATGCCAATTACGTTTAAGACCTAAACCTAAGGCAATCAGAATCTGCATGTGAAGTTTCATTCGTTTATCCTCTTACTTCTTACTAATAGACTATTTAACTAGCTTATTATACAACTTTTTTCAGAAAATATCAACGAAAATTTTCACAAAATGGTATATATGACGGAATTACCTCAAAAACATCTTTAACAATATATTTTGAAGATTAGAGTATGGTTGATATCTGATAGGCAAATCAAACCAAGTTTTTTTATCTAAAATACTTTTCTTGTGAGTAAATGTATCAAAACCGAATTTACCGTGATATGAACCCATACCACTTTCGCCACAACCACCAAACGGCATCTCTGGAGTTGCCAAATGAACGACAACATCATTCACACAACCTCCACCATAACGACATAATTCAGTAACTTTTTTGATATTCTTCTTATCACTAGAGAAAATATAAAGTGCTAATGGATGAGGTTTACTTTCGATAATATCAATAATTTCATCTAAATTATCGTAAGCCAAAACAGGAAGAATCGGACCAAAGATTTCCTCTTTCATAACCGCATCATCCCAAGTTACATTATCCATTACAGTTGGTTCAATTTTTAATGCTTCAGGCGAAATTTTACCACCAACAACAACTTTGTCTTGATTTATCAATCCACACAAACGATTGAAATGTTTTTCATTAATTATCTTGCCATAATTTTTGCTCTCAAGAGGATTTTCCCCCAACTGTTTTGATATTTCTTGACGAATATAACCAACCAATTCGTCTTTTACATCTTTATCACAATAAACATAATCAGGTGCAACGCAAGTTTGACCACAGTTCACAAACTTACCAAAGACAATTCTTTTTGCTGCAAGTTTTAAATTTGCAGACTTATCAACTATGCAAGGACTTTTACCACCTAATTCCAAAGACACAGGAGTTAGGTTTTCAGCAGCCTTACGAAGAACTTCTTTACCTACATTTGAACTTCCAGTAAAGAAAATATAATCAAATTTCATCTCTAAAAGAGCTTTATTTTCTTCTCTGCCACCAGTTACAACTGCAACATATTCTTCTGGAAAAACTTCTTTTACAATTTTCCTTACAATTTCGCTTGTATATGGTGAATATGCACTTGGTTTAAGAACAACCGTATTACCCGCTGCAATTGCATCAACCAAAGGTTCAATTGATAACAAAAACGGATAATTCCAAGGGCTAATAATTAACACATTACCCCAAGGAACAGATTTAATATAACTTCTTGCATGAAAATTCGTAATAGGAGTAAATACAGTCTTATCTTTTGCAAACTTTTTCAAATTCTTTTGAAAATAAGAAATCTCATCTAAAGACAGACCAACTTCACACATATAAGCCTCTGTTGAACTTTTGCCTAAATCTTTATAAATAGCATCAAAAATTTCTTGTTCATTTGCCTTAATTACTTCTTTTAATTTTTTCAAATATTCCAAACGAACTTTTACAGGCAAAGTTTTACCACTTTTAAAAAACTCTCTCTGCTTATTCAAAATATTTTGCATTTAATTAAACTCCTACAAGTTCTTTTTCTTCTTGTTTTACTGGTGTTGGTCTTGAAATTCCAGTCATATTACCAACAGTAACTCTATCTTCGATATAAACATTATGATAGAACTGTTCTAATTCATTTTCATCCATCAATACTGGAACTGGATAAACTGGATTTGCTTCTTTACTTGCATATTGTGCCAATTGTTTGAAATCAGCCTTATTTAAACCATGAATTTTTGTTGGAATACCCATTGATTTATTCATATCTTTAATAGATTGGATAAATACTCTTGCTGCTTCTTCATCTGACATTCTGTAATTACAAATACCAGCCGCTACCCCCAATTGTTTCAATTTAAAATGAATTTTACTTCCATAAGCCTCTAAAACATAAGGAATTAAAACCGCATTAGCCAAACCGTGAGGAGTGTTATACATACCACCTAATGAATGAGCAACAGCATGACAATAACCAACATATGACACAGTAAACGCACAACCTGCTAAATATGAAGCTCTTAACATATTTCTTCTTGCTTCAGTATCATAACCATCATCATATGCTTTTTTAAGGTTGTTATAAACCAAATAAACCGCTTCTAACGCTTCGTGCACAGTTTTCTTAGTAGTTGAATTTCCGATATACGCTTCAATAGCATGAACCAATACGTCCATACCAACAGATGCAGTAATTGATGGCGGTAAAGTCTTTGTAACTTCAGGATCTAAAACCGCATATTTAGGAATTAGCGGGAAATCACTAATCATATATTTATGTTTTGTTCTTGAATTTGTAATAACAGTTGCAACAGTAGTTTCTGTACCAGTTCCAGCCGTAGTTGGAATTGCAAAAAGTAATGGAATTTTTCTAAATACTTGCAAAATTCCTGCCATTTTATCTAAAGATTTTTTAGGTCTTGCAATACGTGCACCAACGGCTTTGGCACAATCAATAGCAGAACCACCGCCAAAACCAATCAATGCCTGACAACCTTTTGCCAAATACAATTTTCGTGCTGCTTCAACATTATCAACAGTAGGGTTTGAAACAACATCATCAAAAACAGTAACCGCAATTCCGTTATCAGCAAGATGAGTTTCTAACTTTTTAGTAATTCCAAATTTTCTTATACTTTTATCAGTAACAAGAAAGACTTTTGTAATATTTTTCTCATCCAAAACTTTTGAAATATCTTCAACACTATCCAAAATAGTTGGATTGTAATAAGGCAAAATCGGAATAGCCACCCTAAAACAATATTGAAAAATTCTACAAAAAACTTTATTAAATAAATTCATACTTTTACCCCTACTTGTGATGATTATAATATAAACATGAAAATTTTTATTTTTGCCACTAAGTAATTAAAATTTCTTCTTGACAATCAAATATGCTTGTTATAAATTAGAACTTGTCCTAAGACACACGTGGGCGTGTGGTGGAATGGTAGACACGCTAGTCTTAGGAACTAGTGCGAAAGCATGGGAGTTCGAGTCTCTTCACGCCCACCATTTAAAAAGAATCCGTAAGGGTTCTTTTTTTATTGCCAAAATGGTAGGCGATTTCGACTCGAATTGTTGTTTTATTCACCCTGAATAAAACAACCTCGTCAGCACAAGGCATACTTGACTTGTACGATTCGGATTTCATATCCTCATCTACAATTCAAGCATCTTCACGCCCACCATTTTAAAAGAATCCGCAAGGGTTCTTTTTTTATTGCCAAAATTGTAGGCG
>JAZSDA010000051.1:0-68624 GCA_045530955.1 Candidatus Gastranaerophilaceae bacterium | reverse complement strand
TTTTCTTTAAAGTTTCATCTTTTTGTTTAGAATATTTTTCAGTACCTCTCACTGCTCTACCTTGATAAGTAGTAACGTATTCTTCATCTAACAACCAATTAATATAATTCCAATCACCATATACATTGTTTGCTAAATTTGTTAAAGAAGTATCTCTGTTCAAATAGATTTTATCTAAATCAAATTCTCCGATATTAGAAAGTGTACTAACAAATTCTTCCTTATCTAAGATTTCTCTTTTAAAATACTCATAATATTTATTTATACTGTCAATAATTTCTTTATCATCTTGTAAAATATCAAGTTTAAAAGATGAAGAGTTAGTATCGCTTAGGATTTGCTTATACAACTCTTTTAATTTTGGCAATCTTGTTTGATTTTTTTGATTATGTAAATTTACAATTTCGTTAATACCTTGAATTTTAGGAGCATTTTCAATCGATTTACCAGCAATTAACAAATTATATTCTTCAATTTTGGACTGCGTTAAAATTTTACTATAATCTGAAATATTACTAAAATAATTATCCACGTATAAATTTAAATTATTTCTTATTTGTTCTTTAATGTCAGGGATTTCTTTTAAAATTTGTTCAAAGGATTGCAAGTTTTTAATGAAAGTTGGTAGATTTTCATTAATTAAACGATAAGAGATTGCAGTAGGTTTAGCATCTTTTACATACATGTTTTCACGGGTATCATTATAACCGGTAAAATAAGTCGTAAAATCATTAAAAACTTCAACATCTAAAAGAATTTTTTCATTGTCTTTATAATAATCCTTTAAATAATTTTTAATTAATTCTTTGCCTAATAAACCTTTATACTGTGGGTTCTTAGTAAATTTACTAGAGATTTCTGCTCTTAAATCTTGCTGAATGTTTTCAAATTGTTTTTCTTCTTTATCCGTTCTATCTTTTATTAAATATAAATTATAATATTCATTTAATAATTGTTCGAAATAATAAGAATTAACACTTTTTAAACATTCTTCAATAAATACTTTATGGTATTCATCAGCATATTTTTTTACATCTTTAAATAATTTAGCTTTATTCTCATCATCAGCTAGGATTCTTTCTTGAATATATTCTTGAGTTTTTCCAACTGGTTTTAATTCAAATCGTAATGTTTTTGATACTGAAAATAAATTGTGAAAATTTTCGTATAATTTTTTCATAATTATTATTCCTTTTATTCTATTAAAAAGCGTTCTTGCGTCAAATATGGTCGTAGGTTTTATTTCTTCTTTTCAAATTTAATCACAACGATTTCGGGTGGGCAGTTGAAACGAAGTGGTAAAATGCTTGTTCCAACCCCTGTGGTTACTATCATTTTTCTTCCGTCTTCTTCGATTAAACCTTTTGCGTATTTGTCGTGGTATTCTGATGCAGTAAACAATGGGCCAAATATCGGTAATCTTACCTGTCCGCCGTGGGTGTGTCCTGCTAGGGTTAAATTAACCTCATATGGAACTTTTGGGAACATATCAGGGGTGTGGGTAAGTAAAATTATCGGTGATTTGGCTTTCTCAATGGCTAAATAAACATTAGGATCCCCCGTCATCATATCTTCAATACCTGCGATATAAATTTCTTTCCCGTTAAATTTTACAACTTCATTATCATTTTCTAAAACTTTTATGCCGTTTGCCTCAAGTTCTTTTGCAACTATTTTGCTATCGTACCAGCTGTCGTGGTTCCCAAGTGTTGTGTAAAATCCATATTTAGATTTAACTTTTCCTAAACCTTTGGCAATGTCAGAGGCTGGCATGGTGGATTTTTTTGTGTGTCCGTTTACAAAATCTCCAGCAGATAAAACGATATCTGCTTCTTGAGAATTGATTAGGTTAATAACTTTTTCTAATTGTTTTTCGTGGCGTGGCTTGATGTGAAAATCGCTTGCGAAAACGACTTTCAAACCACTTAACCTATCGTCTTGAATTGTGTAATTTGTTACCTTTAAGTTTTCAGGTTCGACGAACAAACAATAAAAACTTAACCCTAGAACAATAAATATTGATAAAATTACAATTAATTTCTGCTTCATACCCTACTCCAAAATAATAATATTTGTTTTATTGTAGCACAAATTTAATTTGAGCACTCTGTTGCAATATAAAAAACAAGTAGAGTAATTATAACGTGATAAACATTTTCAAATTCAGGTATTTTTAGGAGTAAATATATTAGACTTAAGTTAAATAATATTTTTATCAAAGCTAAACCAATTATGCTAAGTGGCAATGGGTTACGCATTGTTTGTGTTTCTTTTAAATTGTTTCTGTAATTTGCGTACATATTAACGTCCTTTCGGTATCAAGTGTATTTCGCTTTCCTTTTATGTCTTTATAATATTTTGTTATTACGTCAGATATGGACATAGTGAAAAAAGTTTGTTATAATTATCCAAAAAAGAGTTGGAGTATGGAAGATAAACCAAGGTATTCAAGAGTTTCAGACATTTTAGATTTGGCAATTTTTATGTCATCTAAGATTCAAGGGGTTACAATAAGCGAAATTGCAGAACGTTATAATGTTTCTCGTAGAACTGCAGAGCGTATGAGAGA
The DNA here is from genome assembly GCA_045530955.1 of Candidatus Gastranaerophilaceae bacterium. Classification (GTDB taxonomy): domain Bacteria; phylum Cyanobacteriota; class Vampirovibrionia; order Gastranaerophilales; family Gastranaerophilaceae; genus Zag111. The sequence continues at coordinate 66,055 of JAZSDA010000051.1, read as the reverse complement.
TAGTTTGACTTGTATTTTCCCACAAATTGACGAAATCGAAACTGATGATGTCCAAAAGCACTGGGGATTTACTAATTATTCAATAAGTCAACTGATTTCGTTCACTCCAAAAGAGCTTGCCAATATTGAGCAACTTCAACGCAGAACAACAAATAGTGAGATGAAAGATGAGTTGGGTAAAACTGTTGAAAAAATTAAATCTTTTAATCGTAAAAATATAAACTCTATTGAGAAAAATATAGAACTTATTATGCAAACTGAGGGGTATGCAGTTCGTCAAATGCCTCAATATAAAATTAGTTTAGAAATGCTGGCTGTTGTTCGTGAAGCTGTTCAGTTTTCAAAAATGATTACCGGAGTTTATCACGACAAAGAACGCTTACTTGAACCTTTGGGTATGATTTATGGTGAAAAAATTTACCTTGTAGCAAGAGAAAAAGCCAAAGGTGATGAGGTTTATACATATTTATTGCACAAGTTTGAAAATCTAAAATTAACAGACAAGATTTTTGACAAAGGTGATTTTAATTTACAAGAACATACAAACAAATCTTTTGGAGTTTTCCAAGGTGAAATTTTGGATGTGAAATTATCTTTTAGCCCAGAATTAGCACAGGAAGCCAGTCATTATAATTTCCACCCAACTCAAAGGGGTAAATTAGAAGAGGATGGATCTTATACAGTGAAGTTCAAAGCTAGTGGAAGCAAAGAAATTATCTGGCATGTGTTTAGGTGGGGTGCAGGGTGTAGAATTTTATCTCCAAAATCCTTACAAAAAGATTATAAAAAATATTTACAAGATTGTTTAAACAATATTTAATCCTATGTCCGTTTTTGACATATATATGTATTATTATGTAAATATAACGAAAGGAATAAATTATGGGATTTTTTGATTTATTGTTTGGAAGTGATGACGAAGAAAAAAATAGACGCTATAAAAGACAAGAAATGGCTAATATGTATGAAATGGGCTGGGATGAACCTGAAGAATCAAAATACGATAATGAAGCTCTTGAGCGTGAAAAATTTGCTAATTACGAATACTCTGATGAGGAAGATGAGTAATTAGTTATTTAAAGCTACCAACTTTTCTTCCGTATTTATCATACTCTGTAATTCTGCCTGATGAATCTTTTTTGAATGAACCAGTTTTTCTTCCGTACTGATCGTATTTTGTAGTTACACCATTAGAGCTTGTTTTGTAACTTCCTGTCTTTCTTCCGTATTGGTCATAAGAATTGTAACCGCTTGAAGTTTCTCTGATTGAACCAGTCTTTCTTCCATATTGGTCGTATTTGTTATATCCGCTAGAGGTTTCTCTATAAGACCCTGTTTTTTGTCCGTAGCTGTTATATGTATTATATCCGCTGCTTGTTTGTCGATAAGAGCCAGTTTTTCTCCCGTATTTATCGTATGAATTTGTGTTTGCTTCAGCGGTTGCTGTCGTTAATGCTATTAAACAAAAAATTGAGAATATGGATAAAATTTTCTTCATTCTTTCCTCCTATATTATTTTAACGAAAAATTTTTTAATTTGTTCGGAAATTAATACTTGCAATGAAAAATTTTTGTGCAAGAATAAGTTATGGAGATTAAGTGTAAAACATACCCTATTAATTCAAGTAATTATCGAAGACCCCATCCGCAGGAGTTCACCTCAAGACGTGAGTGCGTGAAAATCCAAGGTTCGAATGTGGGGACAACAACGGATATATTTGTGACAAGACCGAATGCAGAGAAAAGTGCGTTCGGTCTTTCAAGTTCTAAAGGCTTTTTTGCTCGTTGCAAAGATGCCGTTGTTCAATATTGCAAAAATTATAAGAAAAATATTCAACACACATATGATCATAAAATAGTTTTTGCCCTTATAGAAAAAGAATTGTATGGCAAGAATTCTATTGATAGTATTACTCATGATGCAGATAAAATGATTATGTATTTATTAGGTTTCCCAAAATCTGTGGTGTCTAAAGTTCATAGAAGCATTTCTGTACATCACCCTGAAAGTGGGAAACAATTGAATTTGAGAAGTATGTTGTGTGATAATATTGCATCTTCTCCTCAATTCAAACCTGAGAAAAAATATTCGCTACGTGAATATTATAATCATTCAAAAGATTTACAAGAAATTCCAGGGTTTGGTGAGTTGGTTAGAAAATATAATTTTGGCGATAATATCGATTTTTCAAAAATAAAGGCTTTGAAACAATACAAATATGATGGCTTTGTTGGTTTATGGTCAGTTGCGTATAAATCTTTATTGTTAGCATTTATTCATTAATCTAATATTAATTTAACATTATCTTGAAATTATAATATTATCGTTGTATAAAAAAATCAGGATTAGTCGAATTATAAGAGGAAGTTAGAAAATGAATGCTTATTTAGAAAAAGTTTTAAGAGAAACTGAATTACAAAATATAAATGAACCAGAATATTTACAAGCTGTGAAAGAAGTTCTTTCTACAATTGAGCCTGTTATTGATGCTCACCAAGAAGAATATGAAAGAATTGCTTTAGTTGAAAGAATGGTTGAGCCGGAAAGAATTGTAACTTTTAGAGTACCTTGGATTGATGATAATGGTCAAGTTCAAGTAAACCGTGGTTATAGAGTTCAATTTAGTTCATTGATTGGTCCATACAAAGGTGGTTTAAGATTCCACCCAAGCGTAAACCAAAGTATTATGAAATTCTTAGGTTTCGAACAGATTTTCAAAAACGCTTTAACAGGTTTACCAATCGGTGGTGCTAAAGGTGGAAGTGATTTTGATCCAAAAGGTAAATCAGATGTTGAGATTATGCATTTTTGCCAAAGTTTCATGACTGAATTGTATCGTCATATCGGTCAAGATGTTGACGTTCCAGCTGGTGATATCGGTGTTGGTGCTAGAGAAATTGGTTACATGTTTGGTCAATACAAAAGAATTAGAAATGCTTATGAAGGTGGTGTTTTAACAGGTAAAGATATTAGCTATGGCGGTTCTTTAGCTAGAAAAGAAGCTACTGGTTATGGTTTGGTTTACTTTATGAGAGAAATGTTAGCTGCTCATAATAAATCATTAGAAGGCAAAACTGTTGTTATTTCAGGTTCAGGTAACGTTGCAATTTATGCTTGTGAAAAAGTTACTGAAATGGGTGCAAAAGTTGTTGCGATGAGTGATTCTAACGGTTGTATCTATGATAAAAATGGTATTGATTTAGATTTAATTAAACAAATTAAAGAAGTTGAACGCGGAAGAATCAAAGAATATTTGAACACTTATATTGATGCTAAATATATCGAAAAAACAGGTGCAGATTCTCCAATTTGGGAAATTAAAGCTGATATTGCTCTTCCTTGTGCAACTCAAAATGAAGTTACACTAAATTCAGCAAAAGTTCTTGTTGAAAATGGCGTTTTAGCTATTGGTGAAGGTGCAAATATGCCTTGTACAATTGAGGCTACAAATTACTTCTTGGAACACGGTGTTCTTGTTGCTCCTGCAAAAGCTGCTAACGCTGGTGGTGTTGCAACTTCAGCTATTGAAATGTCTCAAAACAGTATGAGATTTTATTATACATTTGAAGAAGTTGAAGCTAAATTGGAAAGAATTATGGTTAACATTTTCAAATCTTGTGCTGCGGCTGCTGCAAAATACAGATGTTCAGGGAACTATGTTGCAGGTGCAAATATTGCAGCTTTCCAAAAATTAGCAAAAGCAATGCGTGCTCAAGGTATTGTGTAATAATTTTTAATAGCAAAAATAATTTTTATGGGTTTTCATGCATATGCAATGAAAACCCAATTTATATCTGCGTATAATTATTATCCAAAATATAATCTCTCGCAAAAACAACAACAAAATACTCAAACAACTCAACCTGTGTCAAATGTTCAAATAAAAAATCAAGTGAACTTCACAGGTAATCGTTCTGTGGATTTTCTTATCAGGAATTTGCATCTTGATCCTTTGCTTCATTTTAGTAAATTTTCAAAAGAAGAATACGCAAGATTATCATTGAAAGAGATTGAAAAATTAAGAGCAAGAAGTTTGAAGGTAATTAAAGATACTAATTTGGATGCTTTAAATGCCTTAGATGATATTCATACAATTGTTCCAAATACTTTAAAAAGTATGTTTGATAACTTTTTTGGTGCGGGTCAGTATGTTGTTGTAACCATAGGTCGATCTTTATCTACCATTGGTAAGGCGTTGGGGTATAGAATTGGGGAAGAGAATGTGGTAAATCTTCCTATGAGTTGGTCCAGAAGATTTATGCCAACAACAACCAGAGTTGGTGATCATTTTGAAATTTATAAAAAAATAACTTCTCATCAAGAAGGATTGGATAAGTTCTTGGCGTATTTAGAGAAAGTTGGATTAGGTAGTGAACAAGTTAAAAGCTCCGGAAAAAATTATATTTTGATGGATTATTGTTGTTCTGGGGATTCATTAAAAGGTGCGGAATTTTTATTTAAGTCGGATTATGTGTGGGGTTTAGGCTCTAAAACTTATGCGGTAGATATCTTAAGTTCGTTGGAAAAATATGATTTACCTCAATCAAGATTGTTTAAAGGTGCAAGCAGTAGTGAGCCAATAATGATTGATACCCTACCTTTGTTGAGTAAAACATTATGTGGAAGTCATTTAAAAAGTTATTCAGAGATTGGACGTGCACTATCTCTTGGTCAAACAGAAAGTGTTGTACTTGCAAAGCCTAAAGGATATGGAATTACTCATAAGGAAAACGGACTTGTTAGATTTAGAATTTTAGATGCAGCAATGAGGCCTCAAATTATGGATGCTCCAAAGTTTAAATCAGGTGTTGATGATTTTCAACTTTCAGGGCAAAGAGTTGCTCCTTGGAATGATTATTTATCTCAGGCTGAGTCTGATATCAGAAATGATATTCAAAGAGTGAATTTTCAGTTGATAAAATTAGATGCTGCAGATATTTACGGGACACCTTTAAGACGTGATTTAGAGTGTTTGTACAATGACTTGACTGATTATTACAATACATACAAAGGGAATCCATATTCTATGATTACTTATTATCAGTCAAAATCTAAAATTCAAAAGATTTTAGAAAATGCGGAGTCAGCATTAGTTGGAAAGGATATTTTTGCAAAATGATGAAGATTATAAATTCTTCTCCGGAAGTTCTAAATAGTAAATTTAATCAATTTAGTAGGATGATGATTCGTGGTCAACATCGTGATTCTACCTATGTTATTTCTCAAATGAAACAATATGAGAAACAATATAAAAAAATAGGGATGCTGGATGTATTTTGTGATCAAACTTCAAGATTGGCAGATGCTTTACATCATAGAGGTTTAGAGGATTTTGCGGGTATTTTATATAGTAATTTGGTGAAACTTCCAAATATTTCGCCAAAACAAAAAGAAGTTTTTGCACAAAGAGCTTTAGATGTTGCTCAAAATCAGGGGGATTTATTACATACTTTAGCAAGAATTGTTGATTTGAAAAAAGTTTATCAAAACAATGGTCGCAGACGTCAAGTTATTGATACTTTGTTCCTAGAAGAAAAACAATTGGTGGCAATTATAAAAGATTTTGAAAAAACAAAAAAATCTTACAGAACATATAATAGAGGTGTTAGTCCGCTTGAAACTTATCAATTACGTCTTGCTATGGCAAGGGTTGATATTGCAAAAGGTTTGTTGAATTCAAATCCTGAAGCGGCTGAACGTAAAATTCTTTTAGCTATGCCAACGTTTGAAGAATTTGGGAAAGAAAAAGAACTTAATTTTGCTCAAAATATTTTAAATCAGGTATATCAAAAATTAACCCGCTAAGCACTGACTAGTTTTGGGTTGCTATCAAGACTTGTTGGGATATTAAATCCGAATATGCAAGTTCCGTCATCGAAACTTTTTGCATAAATTTCCCCTTTGTGTAGTTCAATAATTCTTTTTGCTAAGTATAGTCCTAAGCCATTTCCAGTTTTGTTATACTTTGCAAATTGAGTTTTTTTATATCTGTCAAATATTGTTTTTAATTCCTTTTCGGGAATTTGTTTGCTGGTGTTTTTAATAAAAATTTCTAAAGTATCATCCTGAATTCTTAAATTAATACTAATTATTGTGTTGTCGTAACCATAGGTGATTGCATTTGTTAGTAGGTTTGCTAATACTCTTTTAAGTTGGAGTTTATCAGCGTTTATTATGTAGTGTGAATAGTCTTTTCTGAATTCCACTTCTTGATTGTTACCTTTATACAGACTTTTTAATTCTTCGCTTATTTCTTCTATTAGCTCAATTATGTCAAAGTCTTTCTTTTGTAATTGAATTTCGCCATTGTCATGGGTGTAAGTATCCATAATGGTTCCAATTAAATCTGACATGTACTTACAAGATTCGTGAGTTAAGGTTATCATCTCACGTTGTTCAGAATTTAATGAGCCAAAAGTTTCGTTATTCAGCATTTTTAAAGTGCTTAATTGAGCGTTTGTTGGTGTTTTTAGGTCATGGACAAGATTTGCTAAAAATGATTGTTTAATCTTATCTTGTTCTTTTTCTTGTTTTATATTTATTGTCAATTTGATATTTTTAATCGTTAAGTAAATAACAATACAAGACAATATTGCTATGATAATAAAATCCACGTGAATCCTCTTGTTTCTACATGTATTTTATTGAAGCCTAATTGATATGGATATTCCCCAATGGGGTGATGTTTTTGTAAAAATCTGCAAAAAAATATCCTTTCTTAATTGAAAGGATATTTTTAAATTATTGAACCTCTGCAATCGGGGTAAGTTTGCGTTGGTTATAGTTTGTGGGGTAAATGAAAAGAGTTAAGTCTTTTCTTCTTTTCCACTACGCCATGTATGGTAAGTGGATGTATGTTGATTCGGTTTGGGTAGTACGTCTTTTTGGCGTACATAGTATATTATAAGCCTTTACAATGTTGTAACCTAAAGCTTTGATAGGGTTTGTTTGAACCATATCAGCGTTTTTTGTTTCGTGTAAGTCTTTTTCGAAATTGATTCTAGCATTAGCGTTTCTGTCTAAAGACATAACACCAACTTTACAATTTTGGTTATTTTTTTGTTTTGTTTCACCGAATGAAACTCTATTATATGTATTTAATTTTACTGTACTAATTGTTAACATATGAGTTACCTCCTTTGTTATTAAGTGTTCATTTAACACTTCATCTAACACTTTCACTATAAACCATAGAATTTTTTTTGTCAACCCCTATTGTGAACTTTTGTAAACAAGTCTGTAACCCTTATAAATAAAAGCCTTAGCCATAAAGTGTAAAAAATGCACTTATTGTTATATTTCAGGGTTATCCAAAAATTTTTATTATAAAAAATGACTGCCGTATTGTCTTTGTAAAAATCCCCCAAGTGGTTGAGTATATTGAACTACTGGGTAATTGTTGTATTTCTTTTAATATTTTTTAATATAAGAAAATCTTTTTCATACTTCCAGCTATTCTTAATTCCAACGAGGACGATTAGTCCTCTTTTTTTTTATGTTTAACCTTCTAAAATGCTGAAAACAATCGTGTTTTTGAATAAAAATAAAGAAAATATAAAGATTGTAAAGAATACACTTGATTTCAATTAATATTTAAAGTACAATGTAATTGTGAAAAATTTCACAAATTATACAAAAGGTATTTATATAAGATAATTATAAGAAATGCTGTGTTATAAAAAGGAGAAAAAATATGACAACAAAAAGCAAAAAAAATGTTGAAAATTTAGAGAAAGTTTTAACAAAGTCTACTCTAGTTGACAACGCTGAGCAATTAGAATTGCTTATTGAAAGAGTTAAAAAAGCTCAAAAACTTTATTCAACTTTCTCTCAAGAAAAAGTTGATGCTATTTTCAAAGCTGCTGCAACTGCTGCAGACAAAGCTCGTATTCCTCTAGCTAGAATGGCTGTTGAAGAAACTGGCATGGGTATTTTAGAAGATAAAATTATTAAAAACCACTATGCTTCTGAATATATTTACAACAAACACAAAAATGCTAAAACTTGTGGCATTATTAAAGAAGATAAAACAAACGGTACAAAAATCGTTGCAGAACCTTTGGGTATCTTGGCAGGTATCATTCCTACAACAAACCCAACTTCAACTGCAATTTTCAAATCATTAATTGCTTTAAAAACAAGAAACGCAATTATCTTCTCACCACACCCTAGAGCTATGAAATGTACAATTGCTGCTGCTAGATTAGTTTTAGAAGCTGCAGTTAAAGCTGGTGCTCCAGAAGATATTATTGGTTGGATCGATGTTCCATCTATCGACTTATCAAGCCAATTGATGAAACACCCTAACATTGACTGTATCTTAGCTACAGGTGGTCCAGGCATGGTTAAAGCAGCATACTCTTCAGGTAACCCTGCATTAGGTGTTGGTCCTGGTAACACTTCAGTAGTTATTGACGAAACAGCTGATATTAAAATGGCAGTTTCTTCAATCCTTATGTCAAAAACTTTCGACAACGGTATGATTTGTGCTTCTGAACAAGCAGTTATCATCGTTGACAGTATTTATGAAGAAGTTAAAAAAGAATTCGAATACAGAGGTGCATACTTAGTATCTAAAGCTGAACAACAAAAAATGATCGATCTTCCATTTATCGATCCAAAACGTGGTACAGCTCACCCTGATATCGTTGGTCAAACAGCTCACACAATTGCTAAACTTTCTGGTTTTGATGTTCCTGAAAATGCAAAAGTTCTTTTAGCTGAAAGACCATGTGTAGATTGGGAAGATCCATTCTCAAGAGAAAAATTATCACCAATTCTTTCTATGTATAGAGCTAAAAACTATGAAGAAGCTACAGATATGGCTTATGAAATGGTTTCTAAAGGTGGTGCAGGTCACACTTCAGTTCTTTATACAGATGCTAGAACTCAAGAAAGAATTAACCACTTCTCAGAAAAAATGCCAGCTTGCAGAGTTTTAATTAACTCTCCATCATCACAAGGTGGTATCGGTGATTTATACAACTTCAAGTTAGAACCATCATTAACTTTAGGTTGCGGTTCTTGGGGTAAAAACGCAGTTTCTGGTAACGTAGGCGTTGAAAACTTATTAAACTACAAAACAGTAGCTGAAAGGAGAGAAAACATGTTATGGTTTAAGGTTCCTCAAAAAATCTACTTCAAACGTGGTGCTATCGATTTAGCTCTTCGTGAATTAGAAGGTAAAAAACGTGCATTTATCGTAACAGACAGATTCCTATTCAACTCTGGTGCGGTTTACAGCGTAACAAATATTTTGGATGAAATCGGTATTGATTATCAAATCTTCTTTGATGTTAAACCAGATCCAACTCTATCTACAATTAACCAAGCTATGGAAATTATCAGACCATACGAACCTGATGTTATCATTTCATTAGGTGGTGGTTCTCCAATGGACGCAGCTAAAATTATGTGGTTAATGTATGAACAACCTGAAACAAACTTCGAAGATATCTCTATGAGATTTATGGATATCAGAAAAAGAATTTGTTCAATTCCTGAACTTGGTAAAAAAGCTACAATGGTTGCTATTCCAACAACTTCAGGTACAGGTTCAGAAGTTACTCCATTCGCAATTATTACAGATGATGAAACTCACGTAAAATATGCGATTGCAGATTATGCTTTAACACCAAATATGGCTATCGTTGACCCTAACTTTGTTGATGGTATGCCAAAAGGCTTAACAGCAGCATCAGGTATTGACGCATTAGTTCACTCAATTGAAGCTTATGTATCTTGTATGGCTACTAACTTCACTAACTCAAACGCTTTAGAAGCAACTAAGTTAGTATTCAAATACTTAGAAAGATCATACTCTGAAGGTGCTAATGATCCTATCGCTAGAGAAAAAATGCACTATGCAGCAACTATTGCTGGTATGGCATTTGCTAACTCATTCTTAGGATTATGCCACTCTATGGCTCACAAATTAGGTGCTATGTTCAACGTACCTCACGGTGTTGCTAACGCATTGTTAATCAGACAAATCATCAAATACAACGCTATTGATTGTCCTAAAAAACAAGCAACATTCCCTCAATACAAGTTCCCTAATGCGAAGGCTAAATATGGTCAAATCGCTGATAACTTAGGTTTGGGTGGAAAATCTGATGATGAAAAAGTTGAATTGTTAATTTCAGCAGTTGATTCATTAATGAAAAACTTAAATCTTCCAAATTCTATCAAAGACTTTGGTGTAACTGAAGAACAATTCTACGCTAAATTAGATGAAATGGTTGAATTGGCATTTGATGACCAATGTACAGGTGCAAACCCAGTATATCCAATCATGTCAGATATGAAACAAATCTACATCGACGCTTTTGAAGGTGTTGTAAGAGATTACTATTCATCAGCTAAAAAATCAAAATAGTTTTTGATTATAAATAAAAAAGGCCGGTAGAAATACCGGTCTTTTTTTATGCTTTGCCTCCAGATGATGCTGATACGGCTTGAACTTTTTTCATTTTCTTCTTAGATTCGATAATACTTTCTGTATTAAATCTTGAAAGTTTTCTATCGGCTTTGTCATCTGTTAAGATTGATTCTCCTGCGTTTATGTTAGCTGATGCGGATGCTGAAATTTGTGAAATTTCAGATAAGAATTCGTTTTCTTCAGCGTTTTCATTTTCGTTTTGAGGAAGTTTTGCAATATCTACATTGTTTGTTGAATCGGTTTCGTCTGCTGTTTCAGGTTCTTGTTCAAGTTCTTTTGAACTTTCACCAGCTTTTTTCTCTAATTCATTATTTTGAGCATTTGCAAGTTTTAATGTTGTATCAGAATCTCTTGCAACTGCATCTGTAACAGCATTAGCAATTGCTCCTGCTGTACCTGTTGCGGTTGCAACTGTACCTGTTGCCATTTCGCCAAGACCTTTTAGGGTAACGATTTCACCTGCAATAACTTGGGCAACCCCCATGCTATAAGTAAATGGGTTAGTCATCAATGTAAGTCCTGAAAGCATCATGCCTGCACCAAAGTTAGTATCTGCAACCCCAAGAGCTGTTGTTCCAATACCAACTGCAGTTGTTTTTGCTGCGATTTTAAATTGATCTGATCTAGTTTTATCAAGTGCTGATAAATCTTTATTCATTGTTTGGGTATTCGCTCTAAATTGTGCTAATTTTTGAACGCTACTTGAAACAGTTTTATCTGCGATAAGTGTAACTTGTTCATCTTTGGTTGCAGCAGCATCTAATTGAGTTGATAAACCTGCTGCTTTTGTTTGTGCAGCCATTGCTTCTTCTTGAGTTTGTGCAGATTGAACTTCATTTTGTGCGGTTGTATGTTGTCTTGATATAGATTCTGATTCTGCTAAGTTTGCACTATGTTGTGTTGCGGCTTTTGCTGTTTCAGAGTCAATATTTTTGATTAAGTTTTCACTTTGTTTTGTTTGGCTACGAACAATACGTGTAAGTTTGTTCATATCACGTTCGTCTTTAACCATATCTGCTGTAGCTTTTATACTTGTAGCTGTTGCATCAACTGCGTTTTGAGAGCTAAATTCCATGCTAACAGATGGTTCTTTGTTTTGTTGTTGTTCGTTAGCTTGAGTTGATTGTGTTTCTTGGTTTTCTTCAGTTTCTGAAGTTGGTGTGGCTTGTGCTTGAACAGGTTGTTGTTCTTCTGTTGTTGGTGTTGTTTCACCTGTTGTAGGTGTAACATTACCTGTTGTTTCTTCTGTTGGAGTTTCGCCTGTTTGCTCAGTTGTGTTTTGTTCATTTGTTTGTGTAGTTTGTCCTTCAGGGCCTGAGATTTCACCCGCTTCTTTAATTTCTTGATTATTTGTTTTGAAAATTTGATTAGCGTCTTTGATTGTTGCGTTTGCGTCTTTGTTTGTGTCGGTTGCAGTTTTTGTTGCCATTAGTCCCATTGAACCTGTACCCATTGCAATTGTTCCGAACGCTAGTTCTTTTTCGCCTTGTTGAACTAGAGAAATTCCAAGGCTAAGTAGCATTGCACCTTCTGCAAATGTGAATGGGTTTGACATTAAAGTTGCACCAACATTTTGCAAGCCTGTACCAATAGCTGTATCAACGAAACCTTTAGTTACTGTTCCTGCACCAACAAGTTGAGTGTTTTGTGCAACTTTTTCTGCATTTGTGTTGCGTGTTTCAAGGTTGTCGTTTCTGCTTGTTAGGGCTTTTGTTAATTTTTCACCTCTTGATGTTGATTCGCTACTTTTTACTGTTGCTTTTTTAACTAAATCTTTAAGTGATTTGCTTTCATCTTGTTTTTCTGTAATTTGAGAAGTTAAACTTTGTTTTTGTGCGTTATTTTCTGCAACTTTTGTATCAGCTTCAGTTGATTGTGGTTCTTCTGTTTCAGCTTTATTTTGCACTGATTCTAATTCTGCCAAGAATTCATCTTCTTGGCTTTGAGTTTTTTCAAGTTTTGTTTGTGTTGTTGCTGATTCTTTTGATAGTGCGGCTGAATCTTTTTGTGCAAGTTTTAGTTCTTTTTGTAGTTCTTTGTCATTTTTATTAACACCTTTATCTCTTGCAAGTAAGTCTGTTGTTGATACAAGAGTTGTTGCTGTTGCTAAAATTGAGTTTTGATAAGAAATATTTGTTGAAACTTTAAAATCTATTGGTTCGTTTTGTTTCTTTTCTGAGTTTTCGTTTGATTCAAACTGTTCGCCCATTGCGTTTTCTGTTTTATTTTCAGTTTCTGTTGCAAGTTCAGTGTAGTTGTTTGCAAATTCAGATAATTCTGTATTTTCTTTGTTAGTAATTTCAGCTAATTGGTTGTTTGCAACTTCATTTAATTCAGAACCTTTTTCAATTGCAAGTTCTGAAATTTCTTCGTTACTTTTAACTTCATACAATGGGTCTGAAGATTTACCGTTACCGTCCATAACAATACCTGATGTTGCTAATGGAAGTTGATCTGAGTTGTAACTCTTTTCATAAGCTCCTAATTCTTTACCTGCTTTAATTGTATTTTGAGCAAGAGATAGGTTTTCTGTAATGTCATTATTTAAGCCGTTTAAAGTATCTAAAAATTCGTCTAAATCAGCGTGTTCAACTTGAAGTTCTTTCATCAAACTTCCGTCAGTGCCGTTTAGTTGTTTAGATAAATTTTTATATCTTTTTTCTTCTGAACGAGATAATTTTCCTGTTTTTTTCTTATCATCAAGTTGTTTCCATTCTTCAGTTTTTGAAGAAATTTCGTTCATTGTTTCTTTGTAATTATCTTCTTTTTTATCTTTGATTTTTTTCGCTTTGTCTGCAATTTCATTATATTTTTCAATATCTTGAGCTGCTTCTTCCAAGGCTTTATCTGATTTTGTGATATTTTGTTGAGCTTTCTTTTTAAGATTATCAAGCTCACCGTTATTTGTACCTGTTGCATCGGTTACGTTATCCTCTGTTGCTGTTGCATCAGAAACCATGACGTAATCAGTAACGTCAGCTTCTTGTTGTGCGTGAGCCCATTGAAGAACATCTTCAGGAATTTTGTAACCTTCTGTTTCCATAGCAAGAATTTCTTCGTAAGAATATCCTGCCCATTCCATATCCTTAATCGGGCAGTCAACAATTCGTCTTTTGTGAATTTCTCTGTTTGCACCAATTATTTCTTGTAAAGCAATACTTTTACCCATATCAAGATAGTATGCATCAGAGTATTTTGTACCGTGTTTTGCTTTTAATTGTTTAGCTCTGACAATTGCATCTTCAGGGTATTTTTTGCAAAGTTCCTCATCAAGGACTGTTCCAGAAGTTGCTGTTACTGAATATTCTTCTCTGGATTCTCTTGGTGTTATTTTAAATATGAAATCACTATTAGCCATTTAAACCTTTGTCCTTTTGATTTACTTCACATGTTCTATCGGTTTTTTTTCTTGAAACTTTAGGGTATAACGGTTGAAATTTGATTATATTTACAAATTGTAACATTGTGTAATAGCCTTGATTTGCCTACTATTAAGGCTTGATTTTTGACTTTTGCATATGTTTGTTATACCCTTTTAGTACGTTGTAATACGGTTACAACTTCGGAATTCGGTTATGATAAAGAAAATTTTTACAACTGCAATAATAGTGGGGCTTTTTGGAATTTCTTATGTTCCTGAATGTTGTGCTGCTGAAAAATTAACAAGAAAGCAGAAGAAAGAAATTTCTCTTATGGATAAGGCTAAGGTTAATTTTGAAAATAAAGAGTATGATTTAGCAATCGAATTTTATACAAAAGCTATTATGGTAAACCCTGAAAATCCTGAATCTTATGCAAAACGCGGAAATACAAGGTTTTTGATGGGTAATTTTAAAGATGCGGTTGTTGATTATACAAAGGCAATTGAGTTAGACCCAAAAAGAGAAAATATGTATTATAACCGTGGAATTGCAAAAGCAAATCTGCATTTATACGAAGATGTTGTTGATGATTACACAAAAGAACTTGAACTTAATCCGGTGAATGTGAATGCGTATTTAAACAGAGGTTCAACGCAGGTAATTATGAAACGTTACGATGAGGCAATTAAAGATTTTTCTATTGCAATCGGGTTAGATTCTAAAAATGAATTAGCTTATTATAATCGTGGAATTGCAAAGCGTAATAAAGGTGATTATAAGGGTGCAATTGAAGATTACACAAAGGTTATTGAATTAGATTCGACAAATGTTGATGCTTATAATAACCGTGGTGTTGCTAAGTATTATTTAAAAGATTATGAAGGTGCTATTGCAGATTATTCAAAAGTTTTAGAGTTGGATAATTTCTTTAAGCAAGCTCATTATAATCGTGGAATTGCAAAACTTGGTTTGAAAAAATATGATGAAGCAATTACTGATTTTAATAAGGAGTTAGAAGTTAATCCTAAGTCAGATTTGGCGTATTATGAAATTGGTATTGCAGAATCAAGATTGGATCACTATACGGCAGCAATTGATGCATTTACAAAAGCAATTGAATTAAACCCAAATAATGCTGAATATTATGCTCAAAGAGGAGCTTTAATCAGTCGTTCTGATGGTGATTTGCAAAAAGCTAAAGACGATTTAATCAAGGCAATTGATTTAGACCCTAATGATTCTGAAAAATATTTAACTCGTGCGATTATATTTTGTAAATTAAATATGTATTTACCTGCAATTGATGATTTGAATATAGTTATTAAAATGGATGAGAAAAATACTCAGGCATACGATTTACGTTCTTATGCAATTGGTTCAATGAATTCTGAGCAAGAAAAGGCTAAATCTGTTAGATAATTCAACTACTCGCACTATTTCAACTTTTATAATTAATGCTATAATGAACCCGAAAAGGAGAGTTTATTATGGAAATTAAAGTTGTTGAAAATACAAAAGACATTGAGTGTGATGTTCTTGTTGTAAATAAGTTCGAAGATGGACAAACTTCTAATCCGTTAGTTAACAAGTATGCTCCAGAAACTTTTAAAGGTAAATCAGGAGAAACTTTTTTAATTCATACAAGAGGTGAGATGCCGTCTGAATATGTTTTAGCAGTTGGTCTTGGTAAAGAACAAGATTTAAGCAACACTGTAATCAGAGAAAATATTGCAAAAGTTGTAAAAAAATGTGCAGAATTAAAAGCAAAAACAGTTGCTCTTGATATTGATACTGAGTTTCCGTTTGGAATTCAGTCTGTAATTGGTGCTGAGATTGCAAACTATCACTTTGATAAATATAAAACTAAAAAAGAACACAGAATTTCTGAATTGTTTATCTCAAGAGTTTCAGATGATGTGAAAGTTGGTGAATATTTGGCTGAAGGTATGAAATTGGCAAGAAACTTAGCTAATGAACCCGCGGCATTTGCCAACCCTGCAAAATTAGCAGAAATTGCTCAAGGTTTTGAGGGCGTTGAAACTACAGTTTATGAAGAAGCTCAAATTCGTGAAATGGGTATGGGTGCATATTTAGCAGTGGCTCAAGGTAGCGTAAATCCACCTAAATTCATCCATATTAAATATATTCCGCAAAATCCAAAACGCAGAATTGCAATTGTTGGTAAAGGTTTATGTTTTGATAGTGGCGGTTTGGATATTAAACCCGCAGCTTCAATGTTGAATATGAAAGATGATATGTCAGGTGCGGCTTGTGTTCTTGGTATTATGAAAGTTATCTCTAAACTTCAGCCAAGTGTAGAAGTTCACGCAATTATTGCGGCTTGTGAAAATATGCCATCAGGTTCAGCGTATAAACCAGGGGATATTTTAACAGCTAAAAATGGCAAAACTATTGAAGTTGATAATACAGATGCTGAGGGTCGTTTAACTTTAGCTGATGCTTTATGTTACGCATGTGAATTAGGTGTTGATGATGTGATTGATATTGCAACATTAACAGGTGCTTGTATGGTTGCGTTGGGTTCTGCGGCATCAGGTATTATGGGTAATAATGATGAGTTTGTAAATGAACTTATCAAAGTTGGTGCAGAGTCAGGTGAAAAGTTCTGGCAACTTCCAATGTGGCAAGAATACCGTGATAATTTGAAAAGTGATGTTGCAGATATGAGAAACACTGGTGCACGTTATGGTGGTGCGTCATCTGCTGGCATGTTCTTAAAAGAATTTGTTTCAGGGGATGTTCGTTGGGCACATTTAGATGTTGCAGGTACCGCATTTTTGGATAAACCTCAACATGAATTTTCTAAAGGTGCAACAGGTGTAGGTGTTAGAACCATCTTGAATTACTTGTTATCATATTAGAATTTGATTTAATATTGGGTGGGAGCTTTTTTAAAAGCTCCCATTTCTCATATATTTGGATGTGTGAAATCTATAAAAGCTAAATTATAATCCTTGTATGATGGATTTATTTAAACAAATTAAATACTTTTTCTTATCTTTAAAAGAAAAAGATTTGCAAGAAAAATTACAAAAAACGACAAAAAGAAGTTTTACTAATAAGACATCTAAACAAGTTTTGGGAACAGCTGCTGATTTAACTCTTAATAGCCAGACTCTTAAAACTATTGAAGAAGTAAAAGAAAATGTTTCTGCTATTGTCAAACAAACTAACTGTGAACCTGAAAAACTTTTAGATTATGTAAAAGCAGCAAAGACTCCTGTTTATAAAATCAATAATGCTGATAAAATTTTAAATCTTATCAAGGAAGAAGAAGGTCTAATTTGCGAAAAACGTGGATTAGAGGCTTTTATTTTAGGGATTGTTACAGGACAAGGAATAAAATTTAAAACTCAACCGATGTTTGTTCTAAGAGCAGGGGTTATTGATAAATATTATATGTTGCATCATTTTTATCGTTGGTATTCTTTAAAGGCAGATTTACCTGGTTTTGACTATGAAACTCAAAAAAGGTTCAAGTCTTATCTTTTTGAAAATAACGATAATGTAAAAGGGTTATCAATGGAAGCTATTATTGATTTGCAAGAAGCAGTTGCACGTGATCAAGAAGCAACGGAGTTTGTATTAAACTACACAAATTCAATTGAGGGGTCAAAACAAGTCATCGAAAAGATAAAAAATGACGGTTCAGCAAATGTGTAGTTATGTAACAATAATGGTTTTCAAGAAAAATGATAATAATTACCACTTTACAAATTAAATTTAATTTGCTATAATTAGTCATGTAAGAAATGAGAAAATGGTTTTTAATGAAAGGCGGTAATCATGAAATACGTATGTACAGTTTGTGGATGGTCAACAGAAGCAGATAAAGCTCCAGAAAGATGCCCATTATGTGGTGCTACAACATTTAAAGAAGTAGGCGGCGGTGAAAAAACTTACGCTTGTGAACATAAAGTAGGTGACGGTGTTGTTGAAGATGCTCAAGTTATGGAAGGTTTAAGAGCACACTTCAATGGCGAATGTACAGAAGTTGGTATGTATTTAGCAATGTCTAGAGTAGCTGAAAGAGAAGGTTACCCAGAAGTTGCTGAAGCATTTAAAAGATATGCATTTGAAGAAGCAGAACACGCTGCAAAATTTGCTGAATTGTTAGGCGAAGTTGTTACTGATTCAACTAAGAAAAACTTAGAATTAAGAGCTGAGGCAGAACACGGTGCATGTGATGGCAAATTAGCAATCGCAATCAGAGCAAAAGAATTGGGTTATGATGCAATTCACGATACAGTTCACGAAATGGCTAAAGACGAAGCACGTCACGGCAAAGGTTTCGATGGACTATTAAAAAGATATTTTGGTTAATTTACTTTCTACACACAACCAAAAAAAGCCGACCATTATGGTCGGCTTTAATATTTAGGCTTTTTTATCAATATTTTTTGTTTGTGATTTTTGGTTTTGGTATTGGTTATACCCAACTAAAGCACTTACTCCTGTTACTAAGAGTCCGCCTGCAACTAGCCAAGGAGTTTTGGATTTTTTAGTAGCGGCTTTAATTTCTTGAGGTTGGGTTACTTCTTCGATAATTTCGGTAGATTTTTCAATTAAGATATCTCTAAATTTAAGTAATTTACCATATAATTCTGAATGAGTTTCATTCAAACCTTTTGCATAAAATACTTTTGCAAGACTATCCATAATGTTAAAACCATAGCCTTCTTCAACTGCTGCATGATATGCAGATTTGTAGTTTGCAGGGATTTTGTATGCGTAATTTCTATGTGCAGATAAGTTTCTCGCAGAATCATTTACGCAGTTCAAGTTTTGCATATCAAAGCGTTCTTCTCTACCAAAGACGTCCATATAAAACATTTCATTATGTTTTGCCATCATTGGTTCAGCCCATTTTGCTCTCGCAAATTCAACAGGGTCGCATAAGACACCTTCTGGAATATTTAATATTTTTGCAAGTGGACGAATTGCATCATACTTATGTGGCTCAAGATTTGGCATTGAAGTATCAGGCATGTTGTGTGCGATTTGGCGTAAAGGTTGAGGGTCGTGGTTACCAACCCCAACCACAAAATAATCAGGATCCCAACCACGTCTTATAAACGCGTCGTTTGAACCCCATAAATCACCATTGTTTTCGTGCATATGAGTTGTGCCAAAGATTTTTGTGCGTTGTTTTACTTCGTCCATTAATTCCGGTGAATTTGGTTTGAAAATATCTCCGCCTTCAAATTCGTAGATTAAATTACGTAAATCAAAATCTTCACCTTTGACTTCTTTAACGGCATCTTCGATGAATTTTAAAACAGTATCACCCATATATTGAGTATAGGTGTGGTTGCCTGATTCGTGAGCCATACGTGGGTTTAGGTAAGCCCAACCAACATCAAATCTAATCATGTCATAGCGTTTTGCAAATAGTTGAACCTTTGTTTTTAATAATTTTGCAGCATCACTTGACGGATCTTTTAGGGCATCATAATCTAAAGCTCTTAATTCCCAGTCTTTATCCCCAATGAAATAACCTTGTTTAAATGCTTTGGGATATGCTGCAATTTCATCTGCCGAAAATCCGATTAAACAATCGCCACAAAGTTTTACACCCTCTTTGTTTAGTGCTTCTTTTCCAATTCTTAAATGTTCATCAGCTAAAAATTGTCTAAATCTAAAAAATTCCTGATCTTTTTCAAATGAACGTGGAATATCTAACCAATATGAATTTTCTTGAATATAACGATTATATTTTTGTTTTAGGGGTGATGCCTCATCAAGTGCTAAAAATCTATCGTGTGCAACTTTCAACATTTTATGTTGTTCACCTTGATAAGACATTACGTTATCATAATTTGCAATTGCCTCTTTATCAGGTTTTACGTTTGCGTTGACAATTTTTTGGAATTCTTCTGGTTTTAATATTCTGCCAAATTCTTCAGTTGTCAAAAGTTCAGGATTAATTTGGTGGTTACCTAAAGACAAAGCTGTTCCGCTATATGCACAATACAAACCTGAACCTTTAGAGTTGGCAACTTGTCCTTGTGGTAGCACTTCAACAATATTAAAACCTAGTAAAGGTTTCATAAATCTAAAGAATTCTTGAGATTCTTTTGCGGATAAATTTGAAACCCCTGTATTTTTTGTTGCACTTTGAGGCAGACAAGCATCGTGTACTATAAAAATAGATTTGCCTGTCTGCCCTACTAATTGTTTTGCTTCTTTTTGGACTTGTTCAAATTCTTGAGTTTCTTGTGGTGTTAAACGTCGTCCGAAGCTTATATGATTAACTGCAGAAACTTTCATACTTACTCTAAAGACCTAAATAAAAATTTTTGTTATAAATGTTTTTCAATGTTTGAAATGATTGTTGATTTTGGCATTAAACCAGCCATACGTTCAACAGCTTCACCGTTTTTGAAAACTAATAAACTTGGTAAACCACTGATTGAATATTTTTTAGCAGTTTCAAGTGATTCTTCAACATTTACTTTTACAAATTTAACTTTGCCGTCATATGCTTCAGCGATTTCATCAACAACAGGACCAAGTTTTCTGCAAGGACCACACCAAGTTGCCCAGAAATCAACCAATACTGGAATTGATGAATTTACAACTTCTGCTTCAAAAGTTGAATCATTTAGCTCTAACACATTTCCCATGATTTTTACCCCATTTCTTAACTATTACTTCACAATAATAACATGGAAAAAACTTTTGTGCTATTATCTATATGAGAACTACGTAGGATAAAAAAATGGCTAGAAAAAAAATAGTTGAAATTGTTTTGGATACTGAAACAACGGGATTAGATTATACTAGGGAGAAGATGGTTGAATTTGCCGCAGTAAGACTTGAAAATGGCAAAATTAAAGATGAATTTCAAACATTAATTAACCCTGAACAACATATTAGAAAATCAAGTATCGCAATTCATGGCATAACAGAAGAAATGGTTGCTGATGCTCCGACAGAAGCCGAAATTATGCCAAAAATTTTAGAATTTATCGGTGATTATCCGATTGTTGCACATAATGCAATTTTTGATTATTCATTCTTAAATGAAGCAGCAAAAAGAGTTACTGGTGAAGAGCTTAAAAATGAAAGAATTGATACTCAACAGATGTTCAAAGAAGTTTATCCTGATTTAGAAGCTCACGGGTTGAATGCTTTGACTGAAAAATTTAATGTTGAGTTAAAAGATCACCATAGAGCTATGGGTGATACTATGGGGTTGGCGTTAGCTTATCCAAAATTGAAAAAATTATATGTTCAAAAATATGATTGGGAAAGTAAACAATTAGAAAATGTTGATTATCTTTTTGAAAGATTTTTAAGACTTCAACAAACTGTTACTACTTTGCAATCTGAAATGCAAGATTTGAAATCTGTATTCAAATTGTATTTTGAACAAGGGGGAGCTCCAATAACTTCTCAAGAAGGTGATATGTTAGTTTATAACTCAAAACAATCTTTTGGGTATGATTTCAATGCGATTAAACCTGTATTAGAAGAAGTTGGTGCTTTAGAAAAAGCTGTAAAAATTAACACTGGCTTTGTAGATAGATTAGTTAACGGTAGAAGTCTTGATGATGAGAAAAAAGAAATTATCAAAAATGCAAGACAAGAATTAACTGAAACAAGAAATATTCAAGTAATTAAGAATAATAAGTAGGAGAAAAAGAAATTATGTTGAAAAAATTAGGGGATTTCTTTAATTTTAAAGAGCCGCCTGTTGCAGAACCTATTCAAGATTCTGACAAAGTGGCTTCTATGTATAAACATTGGCGTATAAGAATTTTCTATTCTTGCTTTATTGGTTATACAATTTTTTATCTATGTAAGAAAAATATTGCAGTTGCACTACCTGGTATTATGCAAGAGTTCAATTATACAGCAACTGAACTTGGTTTGTTAGGTAGTTCATTATATTTAACTTATGGTATCGGTAAGTTTGTTAATGGTGTATTAGCTGACGGCTCAGATGTTAGAAAATTCTTCCCGACTGCACTTTTAATGACTGCGTTAGCTAATATTTTATTCGCATTAGCACCAAGCGGAGTTGGCTTGTTAGGCTTAAGCCCTCAAATGACAGGTGTTGTTTTACTTTGGGTATTAGCTTTCTTATGGGGTGTTAGCGGTTGGTTCCAATCAGCTGGTTTCCCTGCAGTTGCGAAAAGTTTAACTTATTGGTATTCAAACTCTGAACGTGGAACAAAATGGTCATTATGGTCTTGTTCTCACCAAACAGGTACTTTCTTAAGTTTCATTTTGGCAGGTCATATTGCGGCTCACTTTGGTTGGAGAGCAGCATTCTTTGTTCCTGGTATGTTAGCATTAGTAACAGCTTTATGGTTGTTTGAAAGATTAAGAGATAGACCTCAGTCTTTAGGTCTTCCTGATGTTGAAATTTATCGTAATGAACCTGTTAAAAAACAAGAAGAAGGTACAAAATCAGCTGAAGATGATATGACTTATGTTCAAATCTTCAAAAAACACGTTTTGTGTAATAAAACACTTTGGTTATTAGCAATTGCTTATGTATTCGTTTACATTATCAGATTCGGTGCAGAAGACTGGATGATTATGTATTTGAAAAATGCTAAAAATATCGAACTTACAGATGCTACAAATATGATCGCATCATTACCACTTGTTGGTATTTGCGGTACTGTTTGTGCAGGTTTGATTTCTGATAAATTGTTCAAAGGTAAAAGAGCTCCAGTTAACCTAATTTATTTAGTTGGGGTAATCTTGGCTATTATTGCTTTGAAATTTAACACAATTAATAACTTGAACTATGTAATCATTGGTTTGTTAGGGGCATTTACTTATGGTCCTCAAATGATGATTGGCGGACTTTGTGCAGTTGAATCAAGTTCTAAAAAAGTTGCTTCAGCAGCGTCTGGTTTCACCGGAACATTTGGTTACATCGGTGCATTTTTATCAGCAACAGGTACAGGTTTCTTAGTTGATAAATTAGGTAAAGATGGTGTTGGTAACTGGGATGGAGCTATCTATTTCTGGTTAGCATCAGGTATTATCTGTTTAATTATCTGTACAATTTTAGCTATCGATGAATACAGAAAAGATGCAGCTAAAAAAGCCTAGGGGTAAAATTTATAAATAAAAATTAGAGAGGTAATTTTGCCTCTCTTTTTTTATGTGATAAAATTAGGTCGGAGGATTTCCGATGAAAGTTGCTGAAATAGAAAACGAAATAGTTGTTTTAAAAGATAGAGAAGATGAAGTTTTAGGCGGTCGAAAAGGTGCTATTGTAAAGGTTTTAGGATGCGGACTTTGTGGTTCTGATATCGTAAAACTTAAACATAAACTTGTGAAAAGTGGCACTGTATTAGGACACGAAATTGTTGCTCAAATTGTTGAAATTGATTCTGAAACTAATTTTAAAAAAGACGATGTTATTGTAACTTCTCACCATATCCCTTGTGGAAAATGTGAGTATTGCAAAAATGGTAATGTTTCTATGTGTAGGCACTTTAAGGAAACTAATATTAGACCTGGCGGGTTTAGTGAATTGGTTTTTGTATCAGATGAACATTTGAAAAATGTTGCGTATTTAAAACCAGAAAATTTAACCGAAGAAGAAGCATCTTTTTATGAACCTTTAGGTTGTTGTGTGAGAGCTGTGAAAAGGGCATCTTTGAGAGAAAATTCAACTGTTCTTGTAATAGGTTTAGGTTCTATCGGTATAATTATGGCTCAAGCACTAAAAGCCTTTGGAATGAATGTTATCGGATGTGATTTGTTGGCAAGTCGTGTTCAGATTTTGAGAAATTTAGGTATTGAAGCGTTTACTCTAAATGAAATGTGCGAAAGTATAAAAGCTGATGGTGTATTTATGACATCGGGTTCTGATAAAGCTATTGATACAGCTTTAAAATTTGTTCGTGATGGTGGAAAAATTTTAGTATTTTCAAGCACTCCTCAAAATTTTGGATATGCAAATAACGAAATTTATTATAGAGAATTGACAGTTCTTGGTAGTTATTCACCAGCTCCAATTGATTTGAAAGATTCGTTAGAACTTTTGGCTGCAAAACAAGTTAGGGTAAGTGGTTTATCTACTGTTTATACTCTGGATAAAGTTCAAAAAGCTATCAATGATACTCTTGAAAATAAAATTATGAAGGCTTATATTAAAGTAAGTTAGGTAAACTATGAAAGCAATACAATATTACGGACCACAAGAAATTAAATACGAAGAAGTTATGGTAAAACCACCTGAAGAAGGGGAAGTTGTTGTAAAAGTTATGGCAGCTTTGACTTGTGGTACGGATGTGAAAACTTTTCGACGTGGTCATCCCGTTTTGATTAAGGAAGTTCCGTCAGGATTTGGGCATGAATTTTCTGGAATAGTTGAAAAAGTAGGTAAAAATGTTAAAGAATTTACCCCTGGGGATAGAGTTGTTGCAGCAAATTCTGCTCCATGTGGAGAGTGTTTTTATTGTAAAAAACAAGAGTATAATTTGTGCGAAAATTTGGATTTGCTAAATGGTGCTTACGCCCAATACATAACTGTTCCTGCTAGAATAGTTAAGAAAAATATGTTAATTTTACCTGATAGTTTGAGTTTTGAACGTGCTGCATTTTGTGAACCTTTAGCAAATGTAGTTCACGGTGCTGAAAGAACTGGTATAAAACCAGGGGATACTGTTGGGATTATTGGTATTGGACCTATTGGCTTGATGTTTGCACGTGTGGCAAAACTTATGGGAGCAAGAGTTATTGTTGCAGGTAGAAACCCTATAAAATTAAAAGCGGCTGAAGATTTTGCTCATGCTGATGAGATTGTAGATTTGACAAAATATAAAAATCCAACAATGATATTTAGAGAATTTTCAGACGAAGGATTTGGTTTGGATGTTGCAATCGAATGTGTTGGTCTGCCTGAAATTTGGGAACAAATTTTTGATTGTGTAAGACCTGGTGGAACAGTGCATTTCTTTGGTGGTTGTAAATCAGGTTCTAAAGTTTGTTTAGATACTACAAAAATGCACTATGGTGATATTAAAATTATGAGTGTTTTTCACCATACTCCAAAATATTTTAGAAAAGCTTTAGATTATATTGCATCAGGTGATATCGAAGTTGAAAAACTTATCACTGAAACTTTACCGCTTGAAAAAGTTGAATACGCTATGCAACAACATATTGAGGGTAAAGCAATTAAATTTTTAATCAACCCTTGGGCATAAAAATAAATTTTTCTTCATAAACTAGCAAATTTTTATCAGAAAAATACTTTATTAAAATGTGAAAGTGTTATTCGAAAGGTAAGTTTTTGTATGATGAATGGTGTGAATGGTTTAACTCCGGTTTATGTTCTTCCGTTGAAAGATGTTGAAATGTGTGATAAATGTATGCAAGATAAAGTTGCATGTAATGGAAATCACGTACAAAATGTAGAAGATGAAAAGGTTGATCCGTCTTTGTATAGTAAAATAATGCGTAATTTAGCATTAGCAACAATGATGATGAGCAATAGAAGAAGTAATCTTGCTCAAATGGATATCAATAATATGAACCAGCAGATGCTTGAACAACAACAAATGTTGACTAATATGATGATGCATCAACAAGCTATGCAAGATCATATGACTGCAGTTCAAATGACAACTCCAGGTATGGGTTTTATCTAAACTTACCCTTTAAATAGCTCATCTAATTTTGATTGAAAATCTGACATTTTTTCAGACATTGCTTTTTTGAACTGAGTAATAAATGTCTTAAAATATTCGTCTGCAAATTTGTTTGCTTCATCTGTTGCTTTTGCTAACATATCTGTTTTAAATTTCTCAATGCCATCTGTTGGTTTTTGAGTTTTTGGTTGTTCTGTGGTTTCTGTTTTAACTTTTGGTTTTCTTCCACGTCTTTTAACAGGTTTTATTTCTTCTGCAACTTTTTCAGTTCCTCGAACTTCAGGCTCAATAGCTGGGGCTTGTGGTTGTTCCTGAGCGAGTTTTTGTTCTTTGGCGACTTGTGCAGTAATTCTTTTATCCTCAAATTCAGAAACATCCATGTCTTCGATTTTTCTTTGTGCTTTTGGTTTTTCTTTTAATTTTAAAACTGTAACTTCATGAGGTGCGTCAGTTTCTTTTGAAGCTCTAAAGATTTCTTCTAGGTAACTATTGAATTTGTTTTCAATATTGTATTCTTTGATTTCAGCAGGGGTGTAACTAAAAATAGAATCTTTTATAATTTTTGGTTTCCCGTTTGTTGAATCGCATTTTAAAAATTCTTTTGTTTCAAAGTCGATTGAAATAAAATGTTTATATCCCTCTGGTGAAATCTTTTCTAGGGTTACATACCTTAATTGTGAACCATATTCTGGGTTCATTCTTTTTGAAACTTTTAGAGTTCCGCCATCTTCTGTTTTTAGTGAGAATGCTACAACTTTTCTGCTTGATGGAGAAACTTGTGGGTTAATGTGTGAAGGAATTTCATCAGCCCCTTTTTCAAATATTCCAAAAAGTTTAACAATAGATTGTTCTCTTGTTAATGCTGGTGAAATTGCTCTTGTAATAGGTTTTAAAGTTGAGGTAGTAACACCATCAGTCCCAACTTTTTTTCTTGTTTTTATAGGTTGTTCTGATGATACTTTTTCTAAATATTTTGCGAAATTTTCCAATTCAGAATTTGCAAAATGGATGTATAATTTTGCACCTGTTCTATCTAATTCTTCAGCTGTCATATATCTGAATTTCGGTGGCATAAATCTAGGATTTTTTTTGTTTAAATTTCCTACAACTTTGTCAAGACCATCAAGTAAAAAGTGTGTTTCTTTTCCTTCTGTGTCAGTTATAACAATTCTCATTAAATCTTTTTCATTTCTTGATTTGGAAATAGTTATAGTTTTTCCGTCCTCAGGAAATGGCATTCTAAATGTTAGCCCTTGTTTTTTTGTACCTTTAATGATTGGAAGATATCCATCTTTTATTTTTTCAGCTCTTGGTGGATTTGTTTTTAATCTTTCAAAAAATTCAGAAATCATTTGAAAATTTTTATGCATATTTTCAACTTGTTTTTGGGTCTCAGGGTTTAATTGAGCGTGGAATGCATTTTTGATGTGTCTTTTACCTGTTCCTTTTGTAGCCTTAGAAACTGCTTTTTTAGCATCTCCAATAGCTTTAACAAAATCCTTGGGTCTTCTTCCTGTAAAACTTACTGTGTCGGAACTTAAGCCAGTTGATATGTATGTTTTATTTTCGTTTTTTCTATTGTTATAAATCCCAAAATTATTATTCAATGCAAAAATATTATTTTCTACTCTCATGTTAATCCCCTTTTGCTATTTTTTAGAGTATAAAAAATTCAATAAATATTCAACAAAATGTAAAAATATATTTAGTTTTACCTCTTGTAAAAAAAATGTGTGCGTACGATAATATTCTTATTAAAGGATAAGACATGTCAAATATTTTAGTATATTCGTTAGAGGGTAAAATTTATATAAATTTAACCAATAGATGCACAAATGATTGTATTTTCTGCTTAAGAAAAGATAAGGATGACGTTTGTGGTCAAGAATTGTGGCTTGATAGCGAAGATTTTGGTGTAAATGATGTTGTAGAACAACTGAATAAGTTTGAATTGTCTAAAGAGGTGGTTTTCTGTGGTTATGGAGAACCTCTTTTAAAATTCGAAATCTTAAAAGAAGTCGCAAAATACATAAAAGAAAATTACCCTGATACTAAAATTAGAATTAATACAAATGGTCATGCCAATTATGTGTACAAAAAAAATATTGTACCTGAATTAGTTGGTTTAATTGATGAGATTTCTGTAAGTTTAAATGGTTCAACTTCTGAAGAATATGATGAACTTTCTCAACCTAAATTTGAAGGTGCTTATGATGAAGTTAAAAAGTTTATCAAATGTTGTTCAGATGCTGGTATAAAAACAGATACATCTATTGTTGATGGTTATAAAGGTCGCAGATTAGATATCGAAAAATGCGAAGAAATTTCAAAAGATTTAGGAGCAAAATTGAGAGTCCGTGAATGGATTGTTAATGGTTATTCTTAAGAAAAAATATTAAAAGTACAAATAAAAAAACTCAGAAAAAGAAAGGACGGAAAATGAGTAATTTAGACAAAATTATGAAGCCAAAATCAGTCGCTGTTATTGGTGCTTCAACTAAAGAACACACTATTGGTTCTGACATTATGAAAAGATTACAAGAGTACAAATTCAACGGTAACATCTACCCAATCAACCCAAAAGGTGGCGTTATCGAAGGATTACAAGCATATACTTCAATTTTAGAAGTTCCTGGCGAAGTTGATTTAGCAATTATTGTTGTTAACCAAAAATTCGTTTTGGATACAATTGATCAATGTAATCAAAAAGGCGTTAAAGGTCTTGTTGTTATTACAGCTGGTTTCAAAGAAACTGGTAAAGAAGGTGCTGAAGCTGAAAAACAATTATTAGCAAAAGTTCAAGAATATGGTATGAGATGTGTTGGTCCTAACTGCTTAGGTGTTGTAAATACTCACCCAGACGTTAGACTTGACGGATGTTTTGCTGAAACATTACCAGAACGTGGACACATCGCATTCGTTTCTCAATCAGGTGCTTTAGGTGGCGGTATTCTTAACATCCTTAAAGACCTTAACCTTGGTTTTGCTCAATTCATTTCTATTGGTAACCAAGCTGATGTTAACGCTGAAACAGCTATGGAATACTGGGAAAACGATGAAGACGTTGATCAAATCCTACTTTACATGGAATCAATTGCTAATCCATCAAACTTCAGAAAATTAGCTTCAAGAATTTCTAAGAAAAAACCTATCTTAGCTTTAAAAGCTGGTAGATCAGCTGCAGGTGCTTCAGCTGCTTCTTCTCACACTGGTTCATTAGCTGGTGCTGACAAAGCTGCAAACGCACTTTTAGCTCAATCAGGTGTTATCAGAGAATATTCTTTGAAAAACTTATTCTCAACAGCAAAAGTTTTTGCTAACTGCCCAATTCCACAAGGCAACAGAGTAGCGATTATCACTAACTCAGGTGGTCCTGGTATTATGGCAACAGACGCTATTTGTGAAAACGGTATGCAAATGGCTCCTATTACAGAAGAAACAAAAGCTAAATTAAGAAGTTTCTTACCAGCTGCAGCTTCTGTTAAAAACCCAATCGATATGATTGCTTCAGCTCCTATCGAACACTATACTCAAACATTAGAAACAGTTATCGCTGATGAAAATGTTGATATGATTATGGTTATTTACTTACCATTCTTAGGTTTGAAAGATATCGATGTTGCTAAAGCATTGATGGAAATTAAAGCTAAAAATCCTCAAAAACCTATTATTGGTGTATTCATGACTACATCAAACTTCTTCACTACAATTTCTGAAATGGATGTTAATATGCCATTCTTCATGTACGCAGAAGAAGCTGCTGAAGGTTTCTTGAGATTAGACCAACAAAGAAAATGGATTGCAAGACCAGAAGGTCAAATTCCAGTTTACGATGTTGATAGAGAAAAAGCTAAACAAATTATTAAACAATCTTTAGCTGAAGGCAGAGCTCAATTAACAACTCGTGAATCTATCGATGTTCTTGATGCTTACGGTATCAGAGTATGTAAATCAGGTTTTGCAACAACTGAAGAAGAAGTTATCTCTGTTGGTAACTCAATTGGTTACCCAGTAGTTATGAAAATGACTTCAAAAACAACTTCTCACAAAACAGATGTTGGTGGTGTAAGAGTTAACATCCAATCTGAAGAACAATTGAGAGCTGAATACCAAGACTTAATCGCTAAATTAACTGAAAAAGGTTTAATCGATGGTCTTGAAGGTGTAATCATTCAAGAAATGGTTAAAGGTAACAGAGAAATGGTTTGCGGTATCGCAACAGACCCTCAATATGGACCAATGATGATGTTTGGTTTAGGTGGTGTATTCATCGAAGTTATGAAAGATGTAACTTTCAGAATTGCTCCTCTAACTGATATTGATGCTGAAGAAATGATTAAATCAGTTAAAGCATACAAATTGTTAGAAGGTGCTCGTGGTACAACTCCAGCACAAATGGATCAAATCAAAGAAACTCTATTGAGATTATCTCAATTAGTTCACGATTTCAGCTTTATCGATGAGTTAGATATTAACCCATTGTTAATTTCTGAAAAAACTGGTGAAGGTATTGCAGTTGACGGACGTATCAAAGTTCGTTTAGAAGAAGCTGTTCACGCTATGGGTTGTGAATGTGGTTCTTGCTGTGGATGCTGCCACTAGGAGAATAGATAATATTATTTATTCAAATAGAATTAAAGAGGCGGTTGCTTTGCACCCTCCTCTTTTTTATTATCAAAAATTTTTTATTTAATTTCTTTAAAAAACTCATTTGCAATAAGTTGAGAATATCTATCTTTTTCGTTTGCTGAAACCAAGATTTTATCATTACCTTTGTTATCTTTTACAACAGAGATTATTCCTGAGATTTCACCGATTGGAAGTTTTTTAATTCTTGCCGTGAATTTAACATATGGAACAGTTTGTCCATAAGATGTCATGGTTCCTTTTTCGGTTACTCTAAAATCTTCAACGGCTGCAGCTTGGTATTTAACTTTATTTATAGCGGTTTTTAATCTATCTTCAACATCATCAGCTTTGATATCTTCAGCGGTAATTGGTGCTTTTTTAGAAGAATCAATTACAACCATTTTTTGACCTGAAGCTTTGTGTTCAGCTAAAACGGCGTTATATCCCATGATTCCTGCGGCTTTTTCTATCTCAAATTCTTTGTTTATTTTCGAAAAATCTCCGACTTTTTGAGCACGTTCTAAAACAACATCTTTGCTTGGATTAAAATAATTTTTGATAGCTTTTTTTACATAGTCCTGTCCGCCAAATGCCATAAAACCAACAACGACAACTGTTAAAAATACTGCTCTTGTTACGTTTTTTAAACAACCCATGTTGAAATCCTCTTGTTTTTATAAGATTATTATAATATGAGCAAATCTGAAATCAATCACATAAACAGTTGGGAAGTTAATGCAGAAGATACAACACCTGTAATGCAACAGTATTTACAGATTAAGAAAGAAAATCCTGGGATTTTGCTTTGGTATCGTTTGGGTGATTTTTATGAAACTTTCTTTGAAGATGCACTTATTATGTCAAAGGAATTAGAATTAACTTTGACCGGTCGTGATGCAGGGCCAAAATTGGGTAGAATTCCATTGGCGGGGATTCCTGCAAAAGCTGGTGATAATTATTTAGAAAAGTTAGTTGCAAAAAATTATAAAGTTGCAATTTGTGATCAATTAGAAGATCCAAAGTTTGCAAAAGGTCTTGTGAAACGTGGGGTAACAAGGGTTATTACTGCTGGAACTTTGACTGAAAGCAATCTTTTACAACAAAATTCTAACAATTATATCTGTGCGATTTATAAAGATGAAAAAAGTGATATTTTTGGATTTTCCTATACAGATATTTCAACAGGTGAATTTAAAACAACTCAGGCTCCGTTGAATTTAATTATGGCAGAACTTGCCAGATTAAATCCGGCTGAAATTGTTGCACCTAGTTTAAAACAAGATATCAAACCTTTCCAAATTGTACCTGATGAAGTTGTAAATCTTCCTGAAGAAATTACAAAAAGATATAATTGTTCCAAAATTCCACCATCAGTTTTTGAAACAACTTTTGCTGAAAACAATTTAAAAACAGTGTTTAAAACTCAAAGTTTAGAGGCTTTTGGGTATTCAAAATATAAATTAGGTTTCCGTGCTGCAGGGGCTTTACTTGCTTATGTTTGGGAAACATTAAAAGGTAATATGCCAAAATTTGATAGAATAGAGTCTTACGAACTTTCTGAATATATGATTTTGGACGCATCAACAAGAAAAAATTTAGAGCTTGTTGAAACATTAAGAGAGAAAAATAAATATGGCTCACTTCTTTGGGCTATTGATAAGACAAAAACTAATATGGGGGCAAGACTTTTAAAAAGTTGGATTTGTCAGCCATTGAAAAATGTTTCTGATATTCAAAAACGTCAAGATGCTGTATCAGAGCTTGTTGAAAAAGATTATGTAAGATTTTCTTTAGGTGAAAATTTAGAAAAAATCTATGATATTCAACGTTTAGCAACACGTATGAGTAACGGTTCAGCTAGTCCTAAAGATTTTGTGAGTTTGAAATTATCATTGAATATGCTACCTGCACTTCTTGATTCTACTGAAAATCTTGAAAGTGATATGTTTGCTCAAGTTAGAGAATACAGAGAAGAAATCAGTGATTACGTTCAAATGATTGAAAATACTATCGTTGATAATCCTCCTGTTTTATTAAAAGAGGGCGGAATAATTAAAGAACGTGTAAGTGGTGAATTAGATTACTTTAGAGATTTGTTGACAGGTGGCGAAAATTGGCTTAAAAACTTTGAAGAAGAAGAAAAAGAACGTACAGGAATTAAGAATTTAAAAATTGGTTATAACAAAGTTTTTGGTTACTTTATTGAAGTTACAAATTCATTTTTGAACCAAGTTCCGCCAACTTATATCAGAAAACAAACTTTAACAGGTGCTGAAAGATTTATCACTGATGAACTTAAAAAACACGAAGATGATGTTTTATCTGCTAAGTTTAAGTCAACAGAACTTGAGTATAAATTATTCACAGATTTCAGAGAATATTCAAAAGAATTTGTTTCAAAAATCAGAGAAATTGCAGATTGTGTTGCAAGAGCTGACGTTTTGAATTCTTTGGCAGATATTGCAGTTGAAAATAATTATTGCAAACCTATTTTAGATGAATCGGATGACTTTATTGTGAAAAATGGCCGTCATGCAGTTTTGGAAAAGATATTGCCATTGGGTGAATATGTTGCAAATGACTTGGAATTAAAATCAAATTCAACTGATGCTACTCAATTTATGATTTTGACAGGTCCTAACATGGCTGGTAAATCAACATATATGCGTCAAAACGCCCTGATTTTGATTTTAGCTCAAATTGGTTCTTGGGTTCCTGCGGATTATGCTAAAATTGGGGTTGCAGATAAGGTATTTACAAGAGTTGGTGCTAGTGATGACTTAACTCTTGGTCAATCAACATTTATGGTTGAAATGATTGAAACATCTTATATTTTGAACTCTGCAACTGATAGAAGTTTTATTTTACTAGATGAAATCGGTCGTGGTACAAGTACTTATGATGGTGTTGCAATTGCTTGGTCTGTTGCTGAATATATTGCGACAAAAGTTAAAGCAAGATGTATTTTTGCAACTCACTATCACGAATTGAACGTAATGACAAAAACTTATCCGCAAATTAAAAATTACAGAATTACAATTTCTGAACAAAACGGTGAAATTGAGTTTTTAAGAAAAATTGTTCAAGGTGGAGCAAGTAAAAGTTACGGTATTCAAGTAGCTAAAATGGCTGGTTTGCCATCTTCTGTAATCAAACGTTCTGAAGATTTAATGTTAAAAATGCAAAAAGATTTTTCAAATAACCTTGCAACTCGTAAGAAAATAAGTAATAATGAAGATGAAGTTCCACAATTATCATTATTTGGAATGTAAAGAATTGTGTTGAACTAACAAAATTTTAAATTTTAGTGTTTTCTATACTTCAACAAGGAGTGTGTATATATGAAAGTAGGTTTAGTAAATCAGGTTAGTTTCAGAGCCGCAGAAGAAGCAAAACCAACAATTGTTGGGGCTGGTGTTACTCCACCAACAAATTTATTAAATGGTATTCAACTTCCTCAAGATAAAGTTGAAGTTAAACCGTCAAAAGCTGATGAGTACAAAGCAAGATTAAAAGATCCTGAATGGGAAAAACGCTATGTTCCTGAGGGTAACTTTATTCATATGAAAAAACTAAATGTTATTGATGGTTTGGAATATGAAATCACACCTGATGGTAAGGTTACAGAGGTTGGTTGCTGGACAAAACCTACTGTAATTTTAGAAGATGATGAAGATTCTAAAAAAATGTTTGAAAGAAATGGTTTGACAGGTGATAAAAAAGTTGCAGAAGAACCTAAAAAGAAAACTACTTTCAAAGAAAAAGTTGCTAATGTATGGAAATTCTTCTCAGAAGCAGGAAAAATGGTAGAAGCTACAGCTAAAGGTATCTTCTATGGTGCAGTAACTGGTGTTACTTTACTTGGTGGTGCTTGGTTATTTAAAGCGTTACCAAAAGCATTTGTAAAAGAAGGTCCAAAACTATTAGAAGTTGTAAAACATCCTCTAAAACATATGGGTAAAGCCGCTAAAATAATTGCAGGTATTGGCTCAGCTCTAGTTCTAGGTTATCATCTTGTAGTTGGTAAATTAGAAGCAAATCAAAGAACTGCGGTTATTGATCATAAAATGAAAACTGGTCATAGAGATGCGTAAAACTTATGGATAATAAAAGAGGCGGAGCCTATGGCTCCGCCTCTTTTTTATTAGTATTTAGAATTTCTATCAATATCTCTTTGAATATCTTTTTTAGCTAAGGTTTCACGTTTGTCGTAAAGTTTTTTACCTTTGGCTAAACCAATTTCAACCTTTGCAAATCCTCTGGTTATAAATACTTCAAGAGGGACAATTGTGTAGCCATCTTTTTTGATTTTTGAGTGCATTTTAAGGATTTCTTTTTTTGTTAAAAGAAGTTTTCTTGTGCGTTCTGCTTTGTGGTTATATCTGTTGCCTTGTTCGTATGGTGAAATGTGGCAATTGTATAAGAAAATTTCGTTATCTTCGATTTTACAAAAGCTATCTTTTAGGTTAATTGCACTTTTGCGAATTGATTTGATTTCAGTTCCTGACAGCACAATCCCTGCCACAAATTTATCAAAAATGTGGTAATCGTGATAGGCTTTTCTGTTTGTTGTGATAACTTTCTTTTCCATAAGCTAATTATAGCACAGAGTTTTTGTTTTTTGTTCTCTCAGTTTGGATTATATGTTTTAGCCTACTTTCTAATAGTGCAAATTTTTCGTCAAAATCGTGCTCTTTGAAGCTATAAAATCCTTCGGTATGGTTATATTTTAGGCCTTGGTATTTTGCAATTCTGTCCTCTATACCTTTAATTCCTGCACAGTTGTTTTGTTCTTTCATTAGTTGATAACGGAAGAATTGAAGAATGTCGATTTTTTGAGCAGTTGGTTTGTTTTGTAAAAATTTATCTAAAGATTTTGCTGTTAATTTTTGTGTGTTTTGGATATTAGCTCGATAAAATTCTGTGATTTCTTTCATATTATAACCCTTGCCAAGCATTGTTAAAAAACGCTTGAAAAATTTTGGGTTAAGAATTTCTTCAAAGAATTTTTGAGTTTCTTGTAAAAATATTAAAGAACTACTTTGGTGGATATTTTTATAATAATCAGTTAATGGCAATACGATAGAGTAACCTCTAGATACTGCTTTATCACCTAATAAAATGTGATGCATTTTCCCTGCTCTTGGGTTTGAGGATTCTGCAATATCGACTTTTATCGGATATCCTATTGTTTCTCTCAAAACTTTTTTGAAGGTTCCAGGTTTAACTTCACGACCTTTAAATGAGTCTTGTAAATTATCAAAAAAACTCAAGTTCATAACTCTTGCAAGGTGTAATCTTTGCTCAGTTGAACCTTTTGCCATTGATAGCGGAACATGTGTTTTAGGATAGTCGATACGAAATTTTAACATACCCTAAATAAAAGTCCTAAAAATATTTTTTGCTATTCGTATAAGAAACATTTACAATTGTGTGTTTGGGTAAATTCGATTGTATTTGGTGTTTCGTGTTTGCATTTGTCCATGGCATATGGGCAGCGTGTATGGAATTTACATCCTTGAGGTAAGTTTTCAGGTGATGGTAATTCACCTGTTAATTGAATTTTTTCTTTATTTTCTTGTGTGTTTAATTCAGGAACAGCACTTAGTAGGGCTTTTGTATAAGGGTGTTTTGGGTTAGTGAAAATTTCTTCAGTCTGACCGATTTCAACAATTTCACCAAGATACATAATTGCAATTCTGTCTGACAAATATTTAATTACGCTCAAGTCGTGTGAAATAAATAAAAATGTTAGATTAAAATCTTCTTTTAACTGTTTTAAAAGGTTGATAATTTGAGCTTGAATACTTACGTCTAATGCACTTACAGGTTCATCTGCAATGATAAATTCTGGGTTCAAAATCAGAGAACGGGCAATTGCAATTCTTTGTCTTTGACCGCCCGAAAATTCGTGAGGATAAAGATTTAGACAAGATTTATCTAAGCCCACTTTTTCGATTTTTTCTTCAATAATTTTATTTATTTCATCTTTTTTTAGATTAGTATTTATTTCAAGTGGTTCTTTTAAAATATCCCCAATTTTCATTTTGGGATTTAAGCTGGAATACGGATTTTGAAAAATCATTTGAACTTTTTGATAAAAAGATTTTAAATCTTCTCTTTTTGAAAGAGGTAAAATGTCTTGTCCGTTGATTAAGATTTCACCTGATTTTGAATCAACAAGTTTCATTATAGCTTTTGCAAGTGTTGATTTCCCACAACCTGATTCGCCTGCTATTGCAAGGATTTCCCCTTTTTTGATATTTAGTGAAATGTTATTTACAGCATAAATCGTTTGAGTTCCACCAAACACATTTTTCTTTGTTTGGTAGGTTACTTCTAAATTTTTGATTTCTGCTAAATTTTCCATATTATGATTTTAAATTTTCTCTCTTTTTTTCTCAATTATACAGATGTTTGAATTTATAATCTGAAAAGTGCTTCAAAAATTCCTTCAGAATATGTTGGGTGTGCAAAGCAAACTTCTTTTAATTTATCAACTGAAATATTATTTTGTATTGCTATAATTACCTGTTGAAGAAGTGAAGATGCTTCAGCTGAAACTATGTGAGCCCCTACAATTTTACCGTCTTGAGATAATAATTTTATAAACCCTTCGGTTTCATTATCACAGTGAGCTTTACCTAAAGCTGAAATTAAAAGTTGAGATTTTGTGAATGTGCCAACTTCTAAATCTTGTTCTCTTTTACCAACCCAAGCGATTTCAGGAGCACCGTAAACAACGCTTGGAGTTAAGTTTTTTTCAAAAGGAATATCTTTAACTTCTGCTAGAGCTTGTTTTATTGCGTAATGTGCAAGCTGAATTTCACCTGCAACATCTCCAATGTATTTCACTCCATCAATACATTCAACTTTATTTGGGACTCTGCCTATTGCAACTAAAACTTTTTCAGGATTTAGGGTTTCTCCGTTTGATAAAATTACATTTTTACCATTAACTTTTTCAACAGAAGTTTCTGTATAAAATTTGATTTTACGGGTTTTAAAGATGCGTTCAATTCTTTTTGAAACTTCAATATCAGCTAAAGGCAACAAGTGTGGAGCTAGTTCAACTACTGTTGTTTCAACTCCGAAGTTAGACATAATTCTTGCCCATTCAATACCAATAGCACCTGAGCCGATGATTAAAATACTTTGAGGAAGTTTATCCATATTCAAAATATCATCAGATGATAGTAAAAATTCGTGGTCAAATTCCAAACCTTTTACAAGTCTTGGGGAAGAACCTGTTGCACAAATAATCTTGTTACAAATGTATTCATCTTCATCTGTTTTGATAGTTTTGGCATCAATTAGTTGGGCTTCAGCATTTATTACTGTTACTTTTGCATTTTTTAGGGCAAGTTCGATACCTTTTTTCAGTTTTTCTATTGTTTGATTTTTTCTTTCGATAATTTTTGGATAATCAAGAGAAATGTTTTCTGCTGAAATTCCGCAGTCTGCACAGTTTTGCATTTTATGGAAAAGCTCTGATGCGTGCAATATGCTTTTTGTTGGGATACAACCTTTGTTTAAGCAAACTCCACCGATGTTTTCTTTTTCAAAAAGAACAACTTTTTGCCCAAGACTTGCCGCATGAAGTGCTGCAGTATAACCAGCTGGTCCACCACCAATTATCCCTAAATCAAAATTTCCCATATTGCCCCCTGTTATTTACGCGTATAAACTCTTGGTAATCTTACTTTTAAACGACAAGTAAGTTCGTAGTTTATTGTGTTTAAAATTTTTGCCCATTCGTCAATCGAATGTTGTTCATCAAGTAGTGTAATTATATCACCTACATTAGCCTCTACTCCAGTGATATCAAACATCATCTGATCCATTGTGATATTCCCAACTTGAGGAACTTCGATTCCGTTAATTACCCCTTTTATTTTGTTTGATAAAAGCCTTGGAACACCATCAGCATAGCCAATCGGAACTGTTGCAATGGTTCGGTTTCCATCTGCTGTATATGTGTGGCAATAGCTTACACCTTCACCATTTTTTGCAGTGTGAATATTAACAATTCTGCCTTTTAGTGAAATCAATTGTTTTAAATTTGGTTTTGTGAAATCTTTTTCCGGGAAATCTGGGTAAAGTCCGTATAGTGAAATTCCAACTCTTCTCATATTAGAATTTGGTACATCATAACAAATAGTTCCCGCGGTATTTAATATGTGTAATAATAATCCGTCAGTTTCTATATTGTTTATAATGTTGTTCCATTTATCAATTTGAGCTTGAGTTTTATCAAGTTCTTCTGCTGCTGCAAGGTGAGTGAAAATCCCTTGCAAGTTTATAAATTCAGACTTTTGAACCTGTTTGATAAAATCTATTGCTTCATCAACACAAACACCAATTCTATTCATTCCAGTATCAAGTTTGATATGAACCTTAGGTTGTTTACCTGTTCTTTTGTAGGCTTGTTCGCACGCTTTGATATGTTCTTTTGAGAAAATTGAAATGCTTAAATCATACTTAACTGCACTTTCAACCGCCCAAACAGGAACTGCACCAAGAACTAAAATTTCACAATTCAAACCTGCTTGACGAAGATCTGCACCCTCATCAATTGATGCAACACCTAGCATATCAATCCCACTTGCCAAAATTGTAGGTGCAAGCATAATTGAACCGTGTCCGTATGAGTCAGCTTTTACAACACCAAGAAGTTTTACATCTTGTGGCACAAGTTTTTTGATTTCTTTGATGTTGTGCTCAAGGTTTGAAATGTTTATTTCAACCCAAGCATCTCTGTGAATATTTATGTTTGTTTGTCTTGTATTTTTCATTGATTTAAGTATAAGACAAAAGTTATTTTTCAGCAATTTTATTAAAAGTTTTTTGCAGATATCATTCAAGTATTTGATACAACTTTAGACGCATTATGATATGATTAAAAAATATAAATTATAAGGAATAGAATTATGTTTGAATTATTTTTAGAAAGAGCTCAAGAAGTTTTGGGAGTTCCAGCGGTATTGATTAGTCATTGTCCATTTTTGCCTGAATACGTCAAAGATGCTTTGATTAGTAGTGTTAATTTTATTCCTTGGTTATATTTCTTGTATTATGCAATCGAATTATTAGAAAGATTTTTCTTAAAAAGAATTGGTTTATTTATAAAATTGATGAAACGTTTTGGCCCATTATTTGGTGCGGCAATTTCTAATATTCCTGAGTGTGGATATTCTGTTATTGCAAGTGTTTTCTATTCAAGAAAAATGATTACTCGTGGAACATTGTTGGCATTTTTAATTACTTGTTCAGATGATGCATTGCCTTTATTATTTATGGACTTAAGTAAAGCTGTTTATATTCTGCCAATTGTTGTTCTTAAAGTTATTGTAGCTTTGATTGTGGCAAGTGTTGTTGATTTGTTGTTTGCATTCAATACTCAAATTGAAGATACAAACGCAATCAATATTGACTTAAATACTCCAGGTTGTTGTCATCACAAGATAAGTACAGATTTTTATCCTCCTCATTGGTGGATGCACCCATTTACACATACATTTAATATGTTTATGTTTACGTTTTTATCATTGGCATTTTTCAATTGTGTAATCCAAGGTTTTGGTGGTGTGGAAAAATTAGCCTCATTTATTATGATTGATTCTCCATATCAAGTTATTGCAGGTGCAGTAATCGGTTTAATTCCAAATTGTGTAATTTCTATATTCTTGGCTTTGGCTTTTGTTAAAGGGTTAATCAGCTTCCCAACATTGTTGGCAGGCTTGATTACAACAACAGGTCTTGGTTTGATGGCTCTTGTAAAACACAGACCTCACAGTGGAGATAATCATTTTGTAACATTTATTCTTTTTGTTACAGGTATTTGTGCAGGTTTATTTGTATTTTATAATATGGGAATCGTTTCAAATATTATGAGATATATTGGAGGGTAATTTTATCGATGAATTCAGTTTTTCAATCAATAATTTCAGGTTTTAATTATGTGATGTCATTACCAGAACATCTGATTGAACCTTTGGAATTTTTGCCTGAATTTGTTAAAGAACCGATGATTGAAAGTTTGAACTTAGTACCTTTCCTTTTTGTTATCTTTGTTTTAATTGAGATTTTGGAAAGATATTTCACAAAGAAAAAACATTTATTTGTTTTCTTTATGAAAAAAATAGGCCCGTTATTTGGAAGTTTGTTTGCTTCAATTCCTCAGTGTGGATTTTCAGTTATTGCAAGTACGCTTTATACAAGACGAATTTTAAGTCGTGGTACATTGTTGGCGGTTTATTTTGCAACATCTGATGAAGCGATTCCTGTATTGATGTCTAACCCAAGTAAAGTTTATCTGGTTGTACCTATCATTATTTTGAAGATTATAATTGCAGTTATTGTTGGTTATTTGGTTGATATTTTGGTAGGTTATAAGGCTAATGAACCTGTTATTGAAGAAAAACCATTAGAAGTGAAAGCTGATGGTTGTTGTCATCATAAGTTGGCAGATGCGGCTAAAACTAAAGAGTTTTGGTGGCATCCTGTGAAACATACATTTAATATTTTTGTATTTATTTTGGTAATTTCACTTATTTTAAGTGCATTACTTCATCAAGCAGGAACAGAAGAGAATTTGGCAAAATATTGCTTGATGAATTCTCCATTACAACCATTGATGGCATCGTTAATTGGATTAATTCCTAATTGTGCGATTTCTGTTATGTTCACAATTTTGTATATGAAACACACATTAAGTTTCGGGTCTTTAGTTGCGGGGTTATGTTCAGCTGGTGGACTTGGTGTTTTAGTCCTTTTGAAAAGAAATAATGATAAAAAAGATACAGCCTTAATTTTGGGGCTTATGGTCTTGATAAGTACAATTATTGGTCTTGTTTTTCAATATAATGTTTTCGGTATAAATAAAATATTTAGCGTTTTCGGTATCCAAGTTTAATAAAAGAGGTTTTAATGATTCAACAATCTGAAAAATTTAAACAAGCGTTTGAGAGCCATAAAAAAGGAAATCTTGAACAGGCGAAAGATTTGTATTTAGAACTTTTGCAAGAAGAAAAAGACAATGCGGAAGTTTGGGATTTGTTGGGGGTTGTGCATTATCAAACAAAAGACTTTTTAGAAGCTGAACTTTGTATTAAAAAAGCAATTGAGCTCAATCCAAGGCTTTATTATATTGAAAACTTGGCAAGATTATATTTGGATAAGGGTGATTTTAAATTAGCAATTGCATTGTATGAGGATTTAGTTAAACATAATCAAACTTATGAAAATTTATTCAATTTAGCAATGTCATATAAAGGTAATCATGATTGGGAAAAGGCTAAAATAACTTATCACAAATCATTAGAAATAAATCCGAATGGTTATGAATCATATTTTAATTTGGCATATCTTGCTTTGAATGAAAATAATCCTGATTTAGCTATCGAATGTTATCAAAACGCTTTGAAAATCAAGCCTGATGATTGGGAAGCTATTTATTTTCTATCGTTAGCTTATATGCAAACTAAAAATTATGAAAAAGGTTTGGAATGTTTTGAATCACGTTTGTGTCGTCAAAGTGCTATTGTTTCTCAAGAAAAGATTTATCCGAATTTGATGAAAGAAAAACCGATTTGGCAAGGTGAAGATTTAAAAGATAAAGTTCTTTTTACATATTATGAGGCGGGTTTTGGCGATTTATTAATGTTTTATCGTTATATGCCAATACTTACTTCTATGGCAAAAAAAGTTATTATAAAACCGCAAAAAGAATTGGCTCCGCTTTTTAGAGAGAATTCATATGGTGCGGAAGTTTTAGAAATTTTTGATTTTGAAAAAGAAATGGATTTTGATTATCATATCCCGTTTTTGAGTATTCCGTATGTGTTGGGGTACAAGGGTGAAGAGATGTTTATGCATCACGATGATGGGTATATAAAACCAAATCCTGCAAAAGTGAATTATTACAAAGAAAAATTTTGCCAAAACGATAAGTTTAAAATTGGTATAAAATGGCAGGGAAATACTCATTATGACCTTGAAAGAGTGTTGAATGTTGAGGACTTTTTCAAACTCTTCAATCTGCCAAATACTCAGTTTTATTCATTCCAAACCCTTGAGGGTTCTGAAGAAATTGAAAAATTCAGGGGTAAATATAACGTCATTGACCTTGGTTCAACGTTTAGTAATTTTTCAGACACTGCAGGTGCTATTGAAAATATGGATTTAATTATTTCAAATGATACATCTTTAGTACATTTAGCAGGTGCTATGAAGAAAAGATGCTGGGTTCTTTTGCCTTACATTTATAATTGGCGTTGGCATACTGATTTGAGTGTTTGTGATTGGTATGACAGCGTAAAAGTCTTTAGGCAAAAAGACCATGGTGATTGGGCAAGTGTTTTTGAACCTGTTGAAATTGAATTGAAAAAACTTTTAAATCTTTAGTATTTCCAAAATTCATCGTTTGGGTTTTCTACCCAAATGACTGTTACTTCCTGTTGTTTATAGAACGGATTAAACCAGTGAGTTTCGTCTGTAAAATCTACAATAGCATCGTAGTATGAAATTTTTTCTGCAAGTTTTTTTGTGTAATTTAATAAATCTGTCATAATTTTCCTAACTATCATAATAGTTTTATTATTTAGAGTTTCTTAGTGAAAATAATTGTCAGAAAGTTTTATTTTTGAGGAAGTTTTATTATCCTTTTGGTTTATTCTTTTAACCGATTGTTTAAACTTTGTGAAAGGTTTAATTTTGGGTAGTTTAGGAGGTTATTATGAGTGAAAAATTTAAGGGTTCTAAAACTGAACAAAATTTGATGAATGCTTATGCTGGTGAAGCTATGGCAAGAAATCGTTATACATATTATGCAAGTGTTGCTAAAAAAGAAGGATATGAACAAATTGCAGCTATTTTTTGTGATACGGCAGAAAATGAATTGGAACACGCAAAATTGTTTTTTAATCATATTGCCAACAACCCATTAGGGCACGTGGATAGTTTTTATCCTTTTGAAATCGGCACAACGGAAGATAACTTAAATAGTGCGATTTCAGGGGAGATTGAAGAGTATGATGTTTTGTATAAAGAAGCCGAAATTGTTGCTAAAGAAGAAGGTTTTGATGCTATTGCAAATACGTTTCATAATGTACGTCACGCTGAAGAACACCACGCTAAAAGGTTTAAGGCTATTTTAAAAGAGATGAAAGACGGGACAATTTTTGATAAGGATACAGAAGTTTCTTGGATGTGTCGAAAGTGTGGATATGTGCATAAAGGAATGTCTGCACCTGAACATTGTGAAAATTGTCATCATCCTCAATCTTATTTCCAAATTTTATGTGAAAAATACTAAATATTTTGTGATTTTATTGTACTTATTCACTTGATTATAATATAATAATTGTAATGAATAAGAAGTGGAAAATTGCGACGATTTTGGGAATAATGGCATTAACCTGCGGTGCTTATACGTGGGGTATTCCTGCTATTGTTAATATAAAATCGCATAAAACTCAAATCGAACAAGCTGTTTACCAAAATTCAGGGTATAGAATTGATATCGGTAACCCTAAGCTTTCTATGGGTTTTTTCCCTTCTGTTTGGATTAGCAGTGATAATATTTCTCTTTTGAATGATGATAATTCAAAGGCATTATCTATTGATAACCCAAAATTAAAATTAAGATTATTCCCACTTATCAGAAAAAAAATAGAAATTACAAAACTTTCTGCGACTAAAGAAGAAGCGAATTTTGTATTCACAAAAGATTCAGAGTTCTTGATTGGTCAATATCCATTAAAACCAAAAAATACAGAAAAGAAATTTACTCTGTCAAAAATGGATATGAATTTAGGCGAATATAATATTAACCTGAATGATGAAAAAAATGGTAAAACTGCAAATTTATCAGGTGCATATTTTGAACAAGGAAAATATGTTGCCAATAAACGTATAAAATTTGCAACAGAAAGTGTTCTGTCAATTGATGATAAATCTACTGATATTATGGCTGATATTGATATCGCTTTACCGATTAGTAGTTTGACCGAAGATACTTTTAGAGTTTCTGCAAATATAAAAGATTTTGATTTAGCATCTATTTCAGACTATGTTAGTTATG
Organism: Candidatus Gastranaerophilaceae bacterium; assembly: GCA_045530955.1. Lineage (GTDB taxonomy): Bacteria > Cyanobacteriota > Vampirovibrionia > Gastranaerophilales > Gastranaerophilaceae > Zag111. The sequence continues at coordinate 21,891 of JAZSDA010000051.1, read as the reverse complement.
CAACTCAAGGTAGATTAACTTCTCTTGCTGGTATTGTGAATTTTGTTGCAGATACCCAAAAAGATAAATATGGGCACAAAAATATTACAACAACCTTATCCACTCAAGATTTAAAAATTATCGGTAAAGATAGAGCTTCTTCTGTAATTTATCCGAATAAATTAACTGCAAATATTAATTTTGATACTGTTCAAAATGGAGTAAATTTTGAACATACAACTTTAGAATCTGATAATATTCATTTTGAATTAAATGGTAAAGTTTTTGATATTGGTAACAAAGCTCCAAAATATAATATTGAAGCTGAACTGAAAGATACTAGATTAGAAGATGTTGTTGCAATTTTTCCTTGGTCACCAAAAGTTTTGCCTGATTTCAATTTGTATAAATTGAAAGAACATATTATTTATGGTGAGGGTAACGGAAAATTAAAATTTGTCGGTCAAGGAAACCGTCCAAATGTTACAGGTGAAGTTCATCTTAGTGATGCTTATGTAATAAAACCTATCAAAGGTGCTCCTGCAAATATTAGTGCTGATATGGAATTTATTGGCAAACAAATGTTAATCAAAGTTTTTGGGCCGATTACAAAAGAACAAAATGTAACTTTGCAAGGTAAGGTTTGGATTGATGGTTCTAAGTATTCAGAACTTAATGTAACAAGTACAGATGCTGTACCTTTAGCACCTGCACAAGACGTAATTAACCCAATGCACGATATTTTACGTTTCCAAATGGGTCCGATTCCGTTGATGAAAATTGCAGGATATGGAAATGTGGATGTACGTTCTGCGGGTACAAAATTAGATCCTCATATTTTTGGTAAAGTGAATTTCTTTGATGCAAGAGCTTCGTTTATTGAGGTTAAACATTTAGAGCTTCAAAATGGTTCAGGTGAAGTTGTATTTAACGATAAAAATACAACATTCAAAACTCATAAAGCGTCGTTATATGGCAAACCAATTGATGTTCATGGTGATTGTATTACTATGGGTGAATTGAATGTTTATGTTTCATCTGACGGGCATGATGTAAAAAGACTTGTGAAAGTAATAAAAGATTCTCCAATTTTATTTGAGGTTGATAAAGTGCTTCAACCATTTACAAGACCAGATGGAATTGCAGATGTATTTTTGCATATTTATGGAATTTCTAAAAATGCTGAAGAAATTGTATTCAATGAAGATTTGTTCTCAAAAGGTACTGTAAAATTACACAATGCAAGAACAGTTTTACAAGATACATTCTTGCCATTTACCAATATCAATGGTGTTGTGAATTTTGATAAATATAATTCTGATTATGACGTAACAGGATATGTTCGAAATTCTAAGGTTCACGTAATCGGGACTGCAACTCAGTCTAATATTGATTTAAAAGCATACTCAGATAAAGCTCAATTGAACGATGTTTTTGATTTGCTTCAAGATAATATGTTGTTACCTTACAAGGATGAAATCGGTAGAATATATGGTTCATTTGTGGCTGGGTATAATGGCTATGTTGAACCGGGCGGTCAATTAGATTACAACAAAATTGTTGCTGACGGGAAATTGTTCTCAAATATGAATACTGATAACCCTGTACAAATTGATGGCGGAACATTTAATATTAAAGACGGTTTATTAACAACTTCAATGTTAAAAGGGTTGTTCAATGGTTATCCAGCAAGTTTGTCATTTGTTGCAAAAGACTTGGATAAGGAAGAATTTAGTATTGCTGAAGCAGTATTTAATTTTAAAAATTTTGACGTAAGTTCAATAAACAAAATAAAAGACCAAGTTAAACTTCCAAAAGAAATTGCAGCCCAAATTGAAAATCTTGATGAATTAACAGGGGTTATTGATATCAACGGGACCGTAAAAAATAATGATATTTATGCAAATACTGATTTGAAAAATACTTCATTCATTTACAAACCTGTTGGGGCATTAGTGAAGATTTTAAGCGGTCATGCAAATATGAGAGGAACAACTTTATACCTTGATAAAGTTAATACTCAAGTTAGCACAATGCCTGTGTTTATCAACGGTAAAATTGCTGATGCAATGAGCGAAAATCCTAATTTGAATTTGTCAGTTTCTGCAAAATTAACCCAACAGTTTTTTGACAGATTTTTAAATGCAAAATCTGTTTATCCGATAAAAATTAAAGGCGATATTAACCTAAATTCAAAATTACGTGGCCCGATAAATGCCTTAAGAACAATTTCAACACTGAATATGGATGAAAATTCTTCTCTGTATTATATGGGGGCAACATTATCAGGTGCACCAACAGGTGCTGTGAATACTGAAGAAGTTACAACAAATCCTGTTACTATTACTGCTGATGCTGTTATGTATCCTGATAAGATTAAATTAAATTCAATGAAGTATGATCAGACTATAACTTCTCAAAACAAGAAAAAATCTATTCAAAATCAACTTGTTGCATCAGGAGAATTTTCTTTATTAGAAGATAATGTAATCGGTTTAAAAGATGTTAAAATTCAAACTACTAATCCGACAAATGCAAGAATTTTCAACGTTTTATTCAAAAAACCAACAATTAAACAAGGTGTGTTTACTGCTGATTTACTAATTAACGGCACATCTTTAGCTCCTAAAGTTTTGGGCTTGTTAAATATAACAAGTGTTGATATACCGTTGTTAGATTCTACTGTTCGTGATATTAGCGTTGATTTTAAGGAAGATTTTATTAGCTTAAATTCAAAAGCTGTTGTTTTGACTAACGATATTTTGGCAATGTTCAAAATTGTGAATAACTCTGTTATGCCATATGTTATTGAAGATGCAAATATCCAAATGGATGCGTTGAATTTGAACGTTATATCTGATGCGATTAGTGATTTAGAAGTTGATAATACCCGTACAAATCAGGTTGATACTGAAAGTTTGATGTTAAAGCCTGGCATGTTGATTATTAAAAACGCTCAAGTTAATGCTGATAATGTTCTTATTAAAAAAGCTAATGCGACAGATTTTAAAGCAAATATGGTGCTTGGCGAAGATCAAGTCTTTAAGGTGAATGATTATAGTTTCAATATTGCTAATGGAACTGTAAATGGTAGTATGGTTCACGATTTGAACAACTTGAGTACATCAGGTGAAATGCATATCAAAAATGCGGATGCAAGTATTATTTCAGAAAATTTCTTTGATATGCCAGGGCAAATGTATGGAACGGTTACTGGTGATTTGAAAGCATCTTGCACAGGTTTATCAAGTATTGATTGTATAAATACATTGTCTGGTGAAGGTTCATTCAATGTTCAAGATGGTAGAATGCCAAAACTTGGTTCTTTAGAATACTTGTTAAAGGCTGGTAATTTGATTACAGGCGGACTTACAGGGGTTTCAATAAACGGTATTGTTGATTTGATTACTCCGTTAAAAACAGGTAACTTTAAAAGCATTAGTGGAGATATCAAAGTTCAAGATGGTGTTGCAAATGAAATCAATGTATATTCAAGCGGTGATGATTTGAACTTGTATCTGACAGGTAGTTATAATATTGCTTCTCTTGTTGCAGATATGGAAGTTTACGGAAGTCTTTCTAAAAATTTCTCAACTTTGCTTGGCAGAATTGGTAATTCATCATTAAATACTTTGTTTAATACAATCCCAGGTATAAAAATTAACGATATAAATCCTAAATCAACAAGTAATATTCATAAAATTCCGAATTTTGACAGAAATAATACTTTGAGAGTGTTTAGGGCTGAAATTTATGGTGATATCAACGGAAGTAACTATGTAAAAAGTTTCCGTTGGATAAAAGATTAACAAAAAAGATGGCGGTTGCATCGCAACCGCCATCTTTTTTTGTTTCTTAAATTCTTTCACCTGTTTCTTTGTTAAATTTATACAAATCATCGTGTTTAATTGATAATTCAAGCGTTTTTCCGATTTGAATTTCAGGTTCAAGTTTTGCTGAGCATCTTTTTTCTCCGATATTAAAATATGCGATTTTTTCGCTACCTAACATCTCAGAAATATCAACTTCAACCGTTAATTTTATATCACCATCGGCTTTTGTCATTTTTTCAGGACGAATACCATAAAGGATGTTTTCGTCTAACCCGATGTCTTTGCCGTCAATAAAGTTCATTTGAGGTGAACCAACAAACCCTGCAACAAATGTGTTTTTAGGGTTGTTATAAATCTCATCAGGTGTATCAACTTGTTGAATATCACCACCATTTAGAACAACTATTCTATCCCCCATTGTCAACGCTTCTGTTTGGTCATGAGTTACATAAATGAATGTTGTTTGTAATTTTTCGTGCAATTTTTTAATCTCAGAACGCATCTGAACACGTAATTTAGCATCCAAATTTGACAAAGGTTCATCCATTAAAAACACTTTTGGATTGCGAACGATTGCTCTTCCCAAGGCTACACGCTGTCTTTGTCCGCCTGATAATTGTTTTGGTTTTCTATCTAAGTATTCAGTCAAGTTTAAGATTTCAGCGGCTTCTTGAACTTTTTTCTCAATAGTTGCTTTGTCAACTTTTCGCATTTTTAGACCGAATGCGATATTTTCTCTTACTGTCATATGAGGATATAGTGCATAACTTTGAAAAACAAATGCGATATCTCTATCTTTTGGAGGGATGTTGTTTACTTTTTTGTCCCCGATGTAAATTTCACCATCTGTTATATCTTCCAAGCCTGCAATCATCCTTAAAAGAGTTGATTTACCACAACCTGAAGCTCCAACAAGCACTACAAATTCTTTGTCTTGGATTTCCAAATCAACATTGTTGATAACTGTTTTGTTGTTATCATAAGTTTTTCTTACGTTTTTTAGAATTACGTTACTCATTTTATTCCTTTTCGATAGGAAGGACTATTTCGTATTTTGTGCCGCTTCTAAGCTCAGAATTTACGTCAAAAAGTCCGTTTGCTCTCTTAATTAAAATGCTTGCAGAACCTAATTTTAATGCTCTTAAGAAATTCTTTTTGCCTTTTTCTAATTGTGCATAAGGTTCGCATAAATATTTCATATCTTCCGGTGCAACTCCAGAGCCAGTATCTCTGATAGAAATTTGCATATAAGAAGATTTTTTATTTGCAGTAATCGATAAATCGTATTTTACGCAAGTTTCTTCGTTTGGATGAGTAATTTTAACAGAAATAAATCCTGATTCTGTCATAGAAAGAGCTACCTCAATAATGTTTTTGAATGCAGCTTTAATGGCGTTAGAATCAGTATATGCCATTCTTTTTTCAATACTTTCATAATCCAAATCGAATGATATTTTCTTTTCTTCTAAAATCGGTTCATAATCTTTCATTACGGCTTTAAACATTTCGATAATATCGAAGTTTTGGTAATTAGATTCGTATATTGAAGATTCAGCTTTTGAAAACTCTAAGAATTTATCCATAAAATGATATAATTCTTCAGCGTTTGTGTTGATGATTTTCACATATTTTGCTTGTTTTTCTGATAATTCTCCGCCTAAACCGTCCAACAGGCCTCTTGAAAATCCGCTGATAGATGTGATTGGCGATTTTATATCACCTTCAAGTTTAGCAAGCATTGCGTTTTTTTCACCGTTAAAACGTAATGTTTTATCATCATTAAAAATTTCAGTAGTTAACTTGGTTAAATCTCTAACACTTAAGCAATACCCTTTCCCTTTTTGAGATGCGTTCATTTCAACGTAAAATTCTCTGCCCGGAATAGTTGCAGTTGCAAGGATTGGTCTTGATAAGTCTAAAGACTCATTGATATGTTCAGAACCATCTTTGATAATATCGTTGATATTTACCATAACAGTCGGATCATCACTTTCTTCAAGTCCAAAAATCTCTTGAGCTTTTTTGTTGTATTTTTTGATGTTTCCAACCAAATCTACGTAAATTACCGCATCAGGCAATTCATCAATAGTTCTAAACGCTGTAAGAGTCCACCATACATTTTTGAAAAATTTATCCAAGTTCATAATTTGCATTACTTCCTTTTATAGTATATAATACATCATAACATGAAAAATCCGTGAAAAATTGCATGTTAATTTTTGTAATTTTTTTGAGAAGAAAGTAGCAAAAAATATCTTTTAGGTGTTTTCTAACCATAAATTGGCATGAAGATAAAGAATTAGAGAAAAATGTATTTTCTGAAAGTAAGGTGATACTATGAGAGAAATCGATCACAACAACATTAACAAAGTAAACTTCAAAGGTATCCAAAAGACATCCAATGATGGTACAGTTCAACCAGAGGCTCAACAACAAGCTCCTGCAGAACAAAAAGAGATCAAAGATTTAGCAAATATGCCTGCTGCATCTTTGGGTAAATCTCAAGTTGCGTCAGATTCAATTGAAGGCGATTTAAAATTCTTGGAAAAAAATCCTGAATTAGTTGCAAAATTGAATCAAGTAATTGACGAATATGCTGCAAATCACTCTGAAGAAGAAACACTTCAGATGATTGAAAAAATGCATCAAGAATTTGTGGTTAAAAAATAATTTAGACGAGTTTAAGAGATTTTGGGTATTATGAATTTGATACCCCTAGTTAATAACCCCATAGTCACCTTTTACAAGGTCTAGTTGGTTTGCTTGCATGACCAAATTTTAGTCTTGTCATGCTTTTTTGAGCAAAAAAAAAGTCACAACTTTTGCGACTTGAACAATAATCTTGGGAGGAGATTTTGGGATAGTTTGTACATGCATGATATGATAATCATGGCAAATTGAAGCCATGGGATTTGAAAAAATTAACAAAAATTTACAAATTTGATTTTTTGTATTATAATAACTTTATGGAAAAAAATTTAAACATATTAATTATTAATGGTCCAAACCTAAATATGTTAGGTGTTAGAGAGCCTGAACAGTATGGTTCCAAATCATATAAAGATTTAGAGATGGAATTATATGAATATTCGTTTGAATTGGGTATCAACCTTGAAGTATTTCAAAGTAACTTTGAGGGGGAAATTGTTGAAAAAATCCAATATGCTTTAGGTAATTTCGATGGGATTATCATCAATGCAGGAGCTTATACCCATACAAGTTTAGCTATCAGAGATGCTTTGGCAGCTGTAAAGATCCCGTCAGTAGAAGTTCATATTTCAAACATTTACCGTCGTGAAGAATTCCGCCATGATTCAATGTTTGCGGATGTTTGTGTTGGTCAAATCACAGGGTTTAAGACTGACAGTTATAAATTAGGTCTGCAAGGTTTGATTAATTTCTTAAACAATGCTAATGACTAGTTTTCGTTGTGAATTGACATTTGTGATGAAACTTCTGCAATAATTCTAGCAATATCAGCCCCACCGATTGATACTTCTAAAATAAGTGGTGCGTATAGCAAAATTGTTTCTTTGTATTTCATTGTTTCAATATCGATTATGTTGAACTCAACAAAATCTTCCCCGACATACATTAGTTTGCCGTACTCTCCACCTGTTGCCCAACGTATAAATAAATATTGGTTTTCGTATTCTTTTAATTTTTCAACTAGTTTCATATAAACTTCTTACCTTATATTTAATCCTATTACGCCCCAAAGTCAAAATAAATAATTAAACAGTAAATGTTTTAACTGAACCGTCTTGGTGGTATAAACCTCCGCCGCAAACAGTTTCAACTACTTTTAAAACTACTTCACGTGGAGCATCAATTTGGTTTAGTGCGAATTCTTGACCTGTATGTTTGATTTTGAAAATACATTTTTGAGTTTGATCAGCAGGAATGTATAATGATGCAATTTCGTGTTCAAGAAGTCTAACCATTTCTTCTTCACGGTCTTTGGCATCTTTAATGATGTCGTTGTAGTTGCCTCTAATAGCCATAATACGGTTAGAGAAAATGTGTCTGCCGTCATCTCTAAACAACGCTTGAGGTTGGAAATTGCAGCGGGTTGTGAAACTCATTTTATGCCACAAGATATTAACGATTGCAGTTGACTTAGGAGAATCAGACTCAACGTAAATGTTTTGAGTAGTGATTCCACGAGAAGAGAAAGACTGTTTCAAGTTGTTAGAAACAAGGTCTAAGCAATCAACCATACGTGAAAAGATATCATTAGTGTTTACTGTCGAATGTTGGTAATCAAGGAATTGCTTGTACATATGAGAAGATACAAGTTCTACTCTCTCTTGGATTACGATATCTTTTTTTGTAGCTGTTTCTGAGTTATCAAAACTTTCAAAATTATTTAGCAATTTCGTTTCCTTTTTTTATAACTTATTTTTAAAATAAACATGTTTTCTTGTAAAGATTATATCCTTTTTCTTTACAAAACGGAATACTTATTTAGAGTTAAAAATGATATTTAAAATTTTAAAAAGCTCTTAAATATTGAAGCCATTGAGTGAGCAGTAAGACATTAGAATATTTGTTTGCTCTTCAATTTTTGTCTTAATATATGTGTTTCTGGTTTCGGTTAATACAATATCAAGTGCTTTTTTATACATCTTAGATGCCCCTTTTAAATACTCAGCCTGATTAGAGCCTTGAATTGTGCCTAAATCCTGATATTGTTTACCATAAATGAAATAAATTCTTGACATTAAATCGTTTAAATCGTGCTTTTTAGCTAGAATAATTGCTGATTCTAAATCGATTTTCGCACTTTCGTAATCTGATAATTCTGTGTGAGCTTTTGCAAGTAAAATCTTTAACAATACAATAAAGTAAGTGTTGTTAATTCTTGGATTTTGAGCAATTTCAAGTGCTTGAGTGGCAATATCGATAGCGTTTTTTGGACTTTCTGTAACAATTGTAGATTCAGCTATTAAATACCAAGCCAATAATGCACCGATTGCCAATTTTTTATTAGCAAAGAATGTTACTTCTTCATTATAAATTTCGACTGCACGTTTTGCTTGTTTGGTTTCGTAGAAAATTTTTCCAAGTAATGTTTTAAATATATTTTTAACATATTCATTACCTGTATCACTAGCTAAAATTGTCGATTCAAACAACATTTCTTGCAAACCATCGAATTCTTTTTTCAAGAATTTATTTACGATTTGAATTAAGTGATAATAATTGATGATATCTGCTTTTTCTGAATCAAGTGAGCTGATATCCAAAAATTCTGAGCCTAAACAACTTCTTACATCTGACAAAACTTCTTGAGATTTTACAAAGTTTCCTTTTGTGGTGTTTGCCCAAGCTAGAACTAATTTTGTTTTACAGATTATATTTTCATCTTTAATTTTGTGTTTATCAATAATCGTAAATAAAAGATTTAAAATCTCAAATGAACGTTCATTTCCTTGAAGAGCAAGAGCTGTTGCAAGTGCTAAATACACTCTTAGCCAAGTATCGTATAAAAATCCCATAGGGATAGATTTATTTAATCTTGGGTGTGAAATATGAGAATTGATTACAGGCATGATGTCGTTATCAACAAGGTTAACTACTTCACCGCAATTGCCGATATTTAACAATGACGGTAATTTAGATGCCTTAATCATTGCCGCTTCTAATTCTTGTGCCGGAGTTAATTTTTTCAAAACGTTATCAACACATTCAACATTGCCAAAATAATTACCAATTTTTTTGCAACAAAGTGCAAGATAGCCTAATAATTCGATTTCTTTTTCTTCATTATTATTTGATTTTGCGTTAGAAATTGCATCAGGTAAGTATTCTATTGCTTCTTCCGGATCGTATTCTGTTAGAAGTTTGCCTAATCTTTCGCTGATGTTGTAACGAATATTTAGGGTTTCATTTTCGTTAAATTCATTTAGAAGTGCCAAGCATTGTTTTTGAGAAATTACATATAAATTGATATCCCCAATATATGAAGCAAGTCGTGTTGTCTTTGTCCAGATGTCAAACGCCATACGGTTTTCTTTTAAATTATGTGCAATCATTGCCATTACAGCGTTTGTGTTTAGTGTGAATACGCTGATTGCTCTGCCGATTTTAACATTCAAGTCTTCAAAGGCTGAATCTGTTTGGATATTTTTTAATATGGTTTCCCATAAAAGTAAATTATTAAATTCATAAAAAACTTCATTGTAAGGTCTTACAAAATTAGATTTTGCAAGATATGACATAATTTCATTAAATTCTTGGTGTTTATATCCAAAAATTTGTTTTAGTAAGGCAAGATTTAATTTATCTCCAATAATTGCAGCACCGCATAATAACTTGTGAGCTGATGGGTTTATTTTCTTTAATGTTTCTAATCTGTCTTTAATTAAATCAGCAAAATTATTTGGCATTAAAAATGCTTTATCAGCAATTTGACAATCGAAACAATAACTGATAGCTTGTTCTACAAATGCAGGATTTCCGTTACATTTGTTGAAGATGATTTCTTTTTCTCTTGGTGAAACGTATGTACCTGCTTCACCTGTCATTTTTACGGTTTTTTCCAATTCTTCGGTTGTAATTGGAGCTAAATGGATATCAACATATGCTTTTAGTTCTTTTTTGTCGATACCGAAATAACTGCTTACAGGTTTGTGTTCATTGTAAATTGCGATAAATTTTAAGTTTTTCCAATTGTTATCTCTCCTCATGAAATTTGTTAGAAATTCAATTGAAAAACCATCGATAAAATCTAAATTATCAACAACAAATACAAATCTTCCTGTATGACAAAACGCATCAAATACTTTGTTTAAGATGTCATAAGTTCTCTTTTTGTTAATGATTATATCTTCATAATTTCCATCTTTTGAATTGTATAAGAAATTAAGGAAGTCAGAAATTTCTGTTGGGTTTAAAAATCTGAATTCGTTATTAAAAAATTGAACGGCATCTTTTTGTAATTCTTCGTTATTTACATAATAATTTGGTAATTTAAACAGATTAAGAAGCATGTCCTGAACGACGCCACCTGGTGTAAGTTGGCTTAGTGGTGTACATTTGCCGACACACCATTCGTATCTGTCTTTACCAAGATTTTTAATTACATTTTTTAGAATTGAACTTTTTCCAATTCCTTTTTCTCCGGTAATTGAGAATATTTTTTTATCTCTTGAGCGTAAGCCTTCCTGTAAAATGTCAATAGCTTGAGTTCTTGTATAAAGTTTTGGAGCGAACTCAAGGTTCATTTCTTTTGGAATATTAGTTTCTTTTTTAGGTTGAGGTTTTTGTTTATTGCCAAAAGGTGAACCACATTTTCTGCATTTTGTAGCTGCAGGGAAGTTTACACTATGACAATGAGAACAAATTTTCAATAATTCTTGTCCACATTTTTTGCAAGTTAAATTTCCAACAGGATTTACTGTGTTACAGTTGTTGCAAAGCAATCCTGTACGGGTTTTACAATATGGGCATTTTACTGCCGTATCAGAAATATTTTTCTTACATATTGGACATTTCATAGTTTAGATTTATTCGATTGCGTTTCTTACTTTTTCCATCAACTTGAATAAGCGTTTTGAAATTTCAGATTGTGAGATCCCTATTTCTTCAGAAATTTCTTTCTGAGTCATGCCTTTATCATAACGCAAAGTGTAGATATGTAAATAGTTTTTATCAGGATCTTCTTCATCAATTTTCTTAATTGTATCAGCTACAAAAGTCAAAATTTCCTTTTGAATAACAATTTCTTCAGGATTTTCAGGGACTTTGATATTAGAATAACTGATTTCAACATCAGAATAATCAATAGCAGGGGAAGTTTCAAATGCAACTTCTTTTGTTGACATGTAACCTGAACGAGTTCTTCTAAGTCTGCCAGAATCCTTTAATACATTGATAATAGAGGTTGTAACAATACGTTTTAAATAAGTTTCAAGCGTTGCTTCTGATTCAATTGCATTCAAAATCGCAACAGAACGTTTACATGTTTCGTTGAAAAAATCATCATACAAATCTTCGTTATTTGGATATTTACGATCGTTTTTTATGATTTTACTAATTAAATCAATCTTATCTTGTGCTAGTTCCACAATAAAACTTTCCCTCTACTTCACAAGTATTATAACATACTTAGAAATAAATATTAAGAGTTACTGGAGTGTTTTCCTCATTACCCACGCTATTTGGTGCTTTTAGGGTTGTTAGAACTTGGTTTACAGTTTGTAACACAATTTTATCAATTTCATTAGAGCCACTTGAAGTTATGATTTGTGATGACTGTAAAGAGCCATCTTTTCCAAATGTTATGCCTACTCTCATATTGTTAGAATAGATATAATCTGTTGCAAGTAGTAAATCACTTGTTAATGAAAGTTTCAAACTTTTACCTGCTGATTGGAAATATTGTTTGAATTGTGCATTGTGAGTAATATAGCTTGGTAAACTCCAAGTTATTTTTTCGATGCTAACAAATGATTTTGCAGGACCTTTTTTCTGAGTTGAACTTGCACTTGCAGTTGTGTTTTGAGTTTTTGCTTGAGTAGATGTTTTCTTTGTTGTAGCAAGTGCATTTGAATTGTTGTCCATTTTTACTACATTGTTTGGATCGATTTTTAATGTATTTGCTTCTGAAACACCGTTGTCGTTACTTGTTGGAAGTGGTCCGTCAGTAATTGGTTGAGGGGCTTCTTCTTTTGGAGCTTTAAAGAATTGAGCAACTCCAAAGCCGATTCCGCCAACTAAAGCAAGTATAATTAGAGTACCTAAGATACTTAAAAGCCCTCTGGCTGCGTTTCCTTGGCTTGCAGTAGTATTACTCATTCTGCCAGGAGTTTGTAATAATGCACCGCCTGGTACTCTTGAATTAGGATTGTAGATGCTAGCTAAAGATTCATCATCTTCATACATTTGAGCATTTTGAGCATTGATGTCGATGTGAATTTCACCTGCTTGGAATGATTTATCACTAATTACAGTTGAATTTTCTTTCACTGCATATGTTTTTTCTTCTGCAGTCGGTTCTGTGATAAAGTCTTCAACTGATTCTTGAGGTTGAACTTCAACATCTTCAAGGTCTGAGTAATCAGTGTCGTTTACCCAGTCTTGTTGTTCTTCAGCAATAGGTTCTGTTACTTCTTCTGAATCCGCTTGGATTTCTTCAGTATTTTCAATACTTTCGATTGCTTCAGATTCATCGTTCATAGTTTCTATATCATCAAAAGCCAACTCATCTAATACTTCTTCTGTTGTTTCTTCTGTTGAAGCAATTTCATCTTCAGTAAGTTCATCTCCGAAAAATTCTGAAATATCAGTTTCATCAGAAGTTGTTTCAGTATCAGTTACTTGAGTTTCTTCCGCATCGATTACAAAGGGTTCATCGTCATCAAGAACAATTGTTTCACCAAAATCTTCGCTTGCAAATGAATCGTCATCGTCATCATCACTTCTTACGATATTATTTGCTAATAATGCTTGTTTTGTAGCTTCATCTATTGTGTGTTTTGGTTTTTCATCATAAGATGAGCTTTCTTCTCTTTTTCTTGTAGATGGTTTCATGCATGAACTGAAATCAAGTTGATCTTCACTTAGAGGTGAATCTCCTGCTCCTTCCAGATCCATTAATTCTTCTTCTTTATTTTCCATGCCAAGACTCATATCAAGCATTGCATCCATTGGTGAAGTGCCGTCTTCACTGATAGTGATACCACCTGAACTAAATTGAGGTAGGTCAACAACGCCTTCTTCATTTGGACTAAAGTTCAAATCAGGTAAGTTATTTGCACCTGCACTCATGTCAATATTGATGTCTGATAGGTTTCCTAAATCTACGTTTTCATTACCTTGAGTGAAAAGTTCTTCTTTTGATACAGTTGCCATTGAACCAAAGTCAACTGAATCTTGGATAAATTCTTTTTCTTCATAAACTTCAACTTCATTTAGGTTTTCTAAATCTGTTGGACCACCAAATTCGCCTGATAATTCAGCTTCTAATGATGCTTCCATTTTTGCCAAAGATAAATCTTCTGTTGCTGCAATCATATGTTCAGGAGCATCAATTTCTGCGGTGATATCAGTTTTTTCGTAGTCGATTTTATCTAAACTTTTTTGTTGATCATCTTCCAAGTTTTGAACGATATCATTAATCATCTCACCTGATACTGCTGCAAGTTTCATTGCATCTTCAGAAGCAGCTGCTTGAGCTTCTTCTTCTGCGGCTTTTGCTACAGCACCTGCTAATGCTGTTGCAGTTGCTGCAGCAGCAACATCTAATGGTTCAATTTCTTTTTCTTGTGATTCTTGAACAGGTTTTTCTTCTTTTTTCTCTACTGGTTCTTCTTTTTTAGTGCTAATTGAAGCAATAGTTTGATCCAAGATAGAATCAACAGATAAGTTTTCCATATTTTGAGGAACAAATGGTTCATCAGGAGTTAGAGGTGGTTCTTCAATTTCTAATGCTTCTTCCTCTTCTTCAACAGTGTCTTCAGTAGTTTCAGTAACTTCAGTTGTAGTTATAATTTCATTGTTTTCATCAACTAGGTTTCCACCAAGTAAGTCATCACCCAAATCATTTGGGTCAACTTCAAGTGCTGGAGTTTCTTCTAAATCCAAAGTAGGTAAGTTTTCATCAACTATAGTTGGATCAGGTGTGATTTCCTCTACTGTGTCAATAATTTCTTCTTCTACCGCTTCAGAAACATCAAAAGTTTCATCCAACGCAAGAGTTTCCTCTGCTAAAGGCTCTTCAACAAGAGGTTCGATTGTGTCTTCTGTTATATTTTCAGCAATATCAAGTTCTGTTGACTCAACTTCTTCAACAACTTCAGGTTCAAGAGTTTCTTCTTCAACCTCTTCAATTATTTCTTCTGATACGTTTTCGATATCTTCAGTTTCGATTTCTTCCTCATCAATAATTGGTTCTTCTGATGGTTCAACAAAATCAAGGTCTTCTTCAAGAACTTCTTCTTCTGTAATGCCTGCAGCTTCGTTTAATTCGTTTACGAATTCATCATCATCTTCAGTTTCTTCGGTAGTTTTTTCTTCCACTTCAGGTTCAAGAGTTTCTTCTTCTGAAACTGTCAATTCTTCTTCTTCGATTGCTAATTCTTCTTCTGCAAGTTCTTCGGTTTCAGTAGTTTCAAGTTCTTCAGTTAAATCATTTTCAAGAACTTCATCTTCAACCTCTGCATCTAAATCTACAAAATCTAATTCTGCAACTTCTTCGATATGTTCTTCAATAAGTTCTTCGTCTAAAGTGTTTTCGATTACTTCTTCAACAACTTCTTCTTCTGAGGTTTCCTCTTCTTCTTCGATTTCTTCAGTTGTTTCATCTTCAGTATCTTCATCAGAAACGGGATCTTCTAATGGCTCTTCTTCTGCTTCTTCTAAAGTTTCTTCTTCAAGTTCATCTTCAGGGAAGGCAGCATCCAAATCTATTTCTTCATCCATTGCCATTGTAGCTAAAGAGATTTCTTCAGCTGGTTCAAGTTCGGTTTCTTCAACAATTTCTTCTGTTTCTTCTTCGATAATTTCTTCTTCTTCAGTTTCTTCGTTTTCTTCTGCAATTTCTACTACTGCTAGACTTTCTGATAATACAGGAGCTGTGCTATAAGATAGAGTTTCAAAATTATCGAATTCAAGAACACTTTCTCTTAAAACATCACTTAGTAGTAATAGTTCTAATAATTCTTTTTCTTCAGATACGGAAATATTATGATCAGCTAAAGAAATTGCTAATTCTCTACCTCTTAGTAAATCTTCTTCAGAGATATCTCTTGAAGTTCTTCCTGTAAAATCTTTTACAAATCTGGTTAATGATGCAGGAGAAGAAAGTTTATTTGCATCAAAGAAATAATACTCTCTGTTTTCGTTTCGTTTGTTGATTTGTGAAGGTTTGAAGTAGCCTAAAAGTTCTACGTGTTTAAATTCTTCGTCAAGTTTTAATACAACGTAAGCATCAGGTACAAGTTCTAATTCAAAATGGCTTTTTGGGATAAAAATGTGTTTTTCGTCAAATACAACACGAACATCTAAGTGAATATTAGGAAGTAAAATGTCCGCAATATCAACACTTTCTAAAACTTTTGAAATTGAGTGCAAATTGTGGACATTGTTAAATTTGATACCTTCTGATGTAAGATATTTTGTTACAAGTTCAGCACCCAATGCGTTTAAATAAGCTCTGTTTTTAAGCTCTTTATTTACAAAGTTTCTAGACATAAACTCTGCTTCAGTGTGATTTTCTTTTTCAATATAAATTAATGTTTCTTGTGTATTAGCCATTTTAATACTTCCTCCCCTTACACATATATAGATGACACGAGAATTGAAAATATTCCAAAATTTCTGTAAACTTTTGTAACAAATATTTGCAAATAAAATCTAATTCGTCAAAATTAATTTATTAGGTGTTTTATATGTGGTGTAATAGAAAAAGTGTGTAAGGAGGTTTTCTCTATGTCTATGATGGTAAATCCAGTCTCTATGTCAAACGTACGTTTCACAGGTGAAGCAACTAACGTTTTAGAACGTCCAGGTGCATTCGCGAAACCAACAACAGAAGCTGCTCCTGCTGAAGTTGCTGCAAAACCTAAAAAGAAACATACAGCATTAAAAATTATTGGTGCATTAGCAGTTGTTGCTGCAGCATTAGTAACATTGAACAAAACTAACGTTCTTAAAGTTTTAGATGATGTAGCATTTAAAGATGCAGGCTTCATGAAGAAAGTTGGTCACTATGTATCAAAAGCTGGTGAATTTATTGCAAAATATACTTACGATCCAGTAGTTAAATTCTTCAGCAAATTTGGTAAAAAAGCTGCAGAAGGTGCAGAGGCAGCTGGTGAAGCAGCAGCAAGTATTCTAGCATAATAGACGTAGAATAATCTTAGATTATATATAAAAACAGGGTTCTTTAATTGAGGTGCCCTGTTTTTGCTTGACGAATTAGGCTTTCGTATAGTATAATGTAGTCATAGATTGACTTTGCCGAAAATAACTGTGTCCAACGATATGTCAGAAAGGAAATTTTATGACATTCGGTGTACCGTATTCTTTTGTCCCAGGGACAAAAGCTAAAGCTGATGAAGTAAACGCAAACTTCATCGATGTTTTAACTAAAATTGAAGACACAAATTTGCGTATTGATGAAACAAATTCTAATGCGGATTCAAAAAATACTGAATTTGCTACACAATTTGAAGAAGTAGAATCTACTTTAGCAAAAAGGGCTAATCTTGATTTGTCAAATCTTTCTACAACTGGACAAGCTGTATTGTCAGCAAAAGCTAATGCTGCTGATATTGATGGGAAATGGGTTGCTAAGACTTTGGTCTTGGCAAGCAATGTTAAATTAGCAAATAGTGGAACTATTACTTATTCTCTATCTAGTTATTTGCCAACCGATTCAAATATTTATGAAGTAGTTCTTTCTTGTGCTGGTTATTTTGATAAAGGACAATACAACTTTAATACTGGTTATGGTTTAATGCAAGGACCTTATATGGTTGGAAAACAAGTCTTTGGTATTTTTACCTTACCTGTAAGTACAGCAAGAAATCTTATTTTAACTCCTACAACTATTTGTTCAGGGGATAATCAATTGTCGTTAAGACTATCTGCATATAGAAAGGTTAGGTAATTTATGAAATATTATATTTTTATTGAAAATGGCAAGATTAACGGTTGCGGACAAGCTGAACGTTTAGATGATAATGTAATTAACTGTGAAGTTAGTGCAGATGTTTTTAATTCTTTTATTTCTGATAATTTGAAATATTGTTATTCTAACGGGAAAATTATTTCTAATCCGAATTATGAGAATGAAAAACAAGAATTTTTTATAAATGAACGTATAGCTGAAATTTATAAAGAGTTAGAAACGTTAGATGCAAAACGTATTCGTGCGGTTTGTGAAGATGAAGTTAAAGATGAGAAAACAGGTGAAACTTGGTTGGATTATTATAATTCTCAAGTTTATGACTTACGAATTGAGTTAGCCAGTCTTCAATCTCAGTTATAATATCGTCGAAAGACGCCCCGATTATTCGGGGCGTTTGTTTTAATAGTGTGTTTGTTATATAAATGAAGATGTACCAATTTGTATAGGTGAAAAATGTTTAGTATTATAAAACGTGGAATAATAAAAGTAAGCGAAGACATCAAGGTTATTTATGATAATGACCCTGCTGCAAAAAATATTTTAGAAGTAATTTTGTGTTACCCTGGTTTACACGCCATTGTTGCTTACAGGTTTGCTCATAGATTACACAAGTGGCATATCCCACTAATTCCACGAATTATTTCATACTGCACAAGAATTATTACAGGTATTGAAATTCATCCTGGAGCAAGAATTGGCAGAAGATTTTTTATTGACCACGGTGAAGGGGTTGTAATCGGTGAAACAACAATCGTTGGAGATGATGTTTTACTTTATCAACAAGTTACTTTAGGTGGTACAGGTAAAGAATCGGGCAAACGCCATCCGACTTTGGGAAATAAAGTTATTGTTGGTGCAGGTGCTAAGGTTTTGGGTAACATTACAATAGGTGATAATGTTAGAATTGGTGCTGGTTCAGTTGTCGTGGAAGATGTTCCTGAATCTTCTACTGTTGTTGGTGTTCCTGGTCGTGTTGTTCACCGTGCAGTTACTGATGCTCAAGGTAATTTGATGCACAATAGAATTCCTGACCCTATTAAATGTGAAATTAATAAATTAAAAGCTGAAATTGAAATTCTAAAAAATAAAGAAAATTAGGTGTTGTAAACCTTGACTTTAGCTTGCTTATATGAGATACCTTTCTTATATAGGAGTGGCTTATTATGGTAAAGATTTCTGTAATTGTTCCTGTTTATAATGTGGAAAATTCTCTTGGGAAATGTCTTGACAGTTTGTTGGGTCAAACTCTTGATGATATTGAAATTATTTGCATAAATGATGGTTCTACTGATAATTCTTTGGAAATTTTACGCAGATATGAGCGTGATTATGAAGGAATTAAAATATTTGATAAAGAAAACGAAGGTCAAGGTGTTGGACGTAATATCGGAATAAAAAATGCCACAGGTGAGTTTATTGCTTTTGTTGATCCAGATGATTGGGTTGAAATTGATATGTATGAAAAAATGTACAATCAAGCGAAAAAATTAAATTCTCAAGTCGTGTTATGTAAATACCGTAATGTCCAAGAATCTAATGGTAAGGTAACTGTTCCACATCTTTTTAAAAAAGCTATTTCTTATACAAAATCAATAAATATAAATGTTCCAGTTTGTGAAAATATAAAAAAACCGATATTATATAGTAGTTTTTTAGTTACGCCGTGTCATGTTTGGAATGGGATTTATGACGCTTCAATAGTAAAAGAAAATGCTATTAGATTTGCTAATTTCCGTTGTTATGAAGATATTATGTTTATTGTTAGAACAATTGTTTTAGCTCAAAATATCTCTTATATTGATTCTGTTTTCTATAATTATCAGGTGCGAAAATCTTCTCCTCGTAAAGAAAATGAAGAGCGTTACATTGATTTGATTACTATCATAAAAGCCGTAAAAGATTATTTGAAAAAACAAGGTTTGATGGATGATTTTGAAGCGAATTTTGAATATTTTTGTGTGTCAAATATTTATAGAGTGTATGTTTCTTTAACTTCTGAAGATTATAAACGAAATTTATTAGAGCTTTGTGAAGAAGTTTTGGATGAACATTTGTTGGTTGAATTGCAGAAAAAATTATTGCGGAGTTTTAAAGTTTGGAAAAATCTATTATTACATCCTATGAGTATAAAACAACAATTAGAAAATGATTTTTATTTGCGAAAATATTTAAACAGATAGCAAAAAAGGACTTAGTGAAAACTAAGTCCTTTCTGTTAGGTTTTGTTTATGAGATTCTTCGCTTACGCTCAGAATGACATTTTATGTATTTGGAGCCATGCATCAGCTGTTAGTAGCTAATATTTACCCCTGCCCCGTCCGGCCGAGGACTGTCTTGGATTTTGCTGAGTAATTTCTCAAATAGCCCTGCGGAGCACGATAGTTTGCCAAATAGTATCAGCTGTTAGTAGCATAACGCCCCGTCCGGCTGAGGACTACATCATGCCGCCCATACCGCCCATACCAGCCATAGCTGCTGACATATCAGGAGCTGCAGCTTTTTCTTCAGGCAATTCAACAACAGCTGCTTCGGTAGTTAATAACATTGAACCAACTGACGCTGCGTTAAGTAATGCTGAACGTGTAACTTTAGCAGGGTCAACAATACCTGCTTGGAACATATCAACGTATTGGTTGTTAAGAGCGTCATAACCAAATGCACCGTCTTTTTCAAGAACTGCATCAACTACAACGTCAGCTTTAGCTCCAGCGTTGCGAGCGATAGCTCTAAGTGGTACATCAAGTGCTGCTGTAAGAATTTTGAACCCAACTTTTTCATCATCAGAGCTAAAATTGATTGAATCTAATTTAGCAGTTAGTTCTTGTTGAACTCTTAATAGTGCAACACCACCACCAGGAACGATACCTTCTTCGTTAGCTGCACGAGTAGCGTTAAGAGCGTCTTCAATTCTTAATTTTCTTTCTTTTAATTCGATTTCAGAAGCTGCACCAACTTCGATAAGGGCAACGCCACCAGAAAGTTTTGCAACACGTTCGTTAAGTTTTTCTTTGTCGTATTCAGAATCAGAAGATTCGATTTGTTTTTTAATAAGTCTGATGCGTTCAGCAACAGCTTCTTTTGTTTCGTCACCAACTACGATAGTTGTTTCGTCTTTAGTAACAGTTACACGTTTTGCTTTACCAAGCATTTGAGTAGTAACGTTTTCTAATTTGATACCAAGTTCTTCTGTGAACATTTCGCCACCAGTAAGAATTGCGATATCTTCAAGCATAGCTTTTCTTCTGTCACCAAATCCAGGAGCTTTAACTGCAACCGCTCTTAAAACTTTTCTCATAGTGTTAACAACAAGAGTTGCAAGAGCTTCCCCTTCGATATCTTCTGCGATAAGAAGAAGAGATCTGCCGTCACGTGCAACTTGTTCAAGAAGTGGAACAAGGTCTGCGATTAAGTTAATTTTTTTGTTGCAACAGAATACATAAGCATCTTCTAATACTGATTCCATTCTTTCAGGGTCAGTTACGAAGTATGGTGAAATGTAACCTTTATCAAATTGCATACCTTCAACAACTTTCAAGTTTGTGCCGAAAGATTTTGATTCTTCAACAGTGATAACTCCGTCGTGTCCAACTTTTTCCATAGCTTCTGCGATAAGTTCACCGATTTCTCTGTTATTACCAGCTGAGATTGCAGCAACTTGAGCAATTTCTTCTTTAGTATTAACAGGACGTGCCATAGATTTGATTTTTTCAACAGAAGTTTCAACAGCTTTGTCGATACCACGCTTCATAGACATTGGGTTAGCACCTGCAGTTAAGTTTTTCAAGCCTTCACGAACGATAGCTTGAGCAAGAACTGAAGCTGTAGTTGTACCATCACCTGCAACGTCATTTGTTTTAGATGAAACTTCTTTTAATAATTGTGCACCAGAATTTTCTAATGCGTCTTTTAATTCGATTTCTTTTGCAATAGTAACACCATCGTTAACGATTTGAGGTGCGCCGAATTTTTTAGTTAAAATTACGTTTCTACCTTTTGGTCCAAGTGTAACTTTAACAGCATCGGCAACTGCATCAATACCTTTTAGAAGAGCTTTTCTAGCTTCTTCGTCAAATACAATACGTTTTGCCATTTTATATTTTCTCCTTTTAATTATTCAATAATTGCTAATGCATCTTTGATTGATAAAATTTTGTATTCAGTACCATCGATTTTAACATCTGTACCTGAGTATTTAGCGTAAAGGATTACATCCCCAACTTTAACATCCATTGGTTCTCTTTCGCCTTTGTCATTCAATTTGCCAAGACCAACAGCAACAACTTCACCTCTTTGTGGTTTTTCTTTAGCACTATCTGGAATAAAGATACCACCTGAAGTTTGTTCAGTTTCTTCTACAACTTTAATAACAATTCTTTCACCTAATGGTTTAATCATAATTTCTCTCCTTTTTACTATAACAATTATATTTATATAACGAAA